>NZ_JBEYVC010000196.1:0-19752 GCF_040643855.1 Streptomyces sp. NPDC047072
CCGCCGGCTTCGAGGTGAACAGCCCGTGCACCGGGCCCAGCGCGTGCCCGGTGACCTCGATGCGCAGCGTCTCGTGCAGCACGGTGACCGTGATCAGCATGGTGAGGACCAGCTGGCCCTCCCACAGCGTCCACTGCACGCCCAGGTAGTGCCGGTCGCCGCCGCCGAACTGCTGCTTGTTGCAGATGTCCTGTATCGCGTGGGACTTGATCTGGTACGCGTCCACGTCCGTGCCGCCGGGCCGGGACACCTCCTTCGCGCCCTCCGCGATCGGGGTGACGATCCAGTGGCGTATGGAGGGCTTCGGGAAGCCGCCGGTGTTGATGGTGTTGCGCTCCAGCATGCGCAGCTGGTCGTGGATCGACCGGACGACGTCCCAGCTGCGGAAGGGATGGATCTCCCGCGACGGGTCGGCGGACACCAGGTCCTCGGCGAGCTGCCAGCTGCCCCACCGGGTGCCCATGCCGAGTATCCCCTTGGGGCCGGCGTAGAAGACCGAGTTGGACTGCTGCTCGGCGCTGAGCCGGGCGAGGGACTGGCGCAGCTGCTCGGCCGCCGTCTCGCCGGGACTGCTCGGCACCGCCTCGGGCACCTTCGCGCCGACGCTGCTGCCGGCCAGCAGGCTGGACCAGCGCTCCCGCAGGTCCTTCGCGGTGCGCTCGCAGATCTGCTTGGCCCAGAACCAGCCGACCACCGGAAGGACCACGCACGCGCGTGCGTACCAGCCCCAGAAGCCCGAGAACGGCATGCGCAGCAGGAAGATCACGGCGAGCGCGCCCACCGCGACGAGCAGCGCGGTGGCCAGGGTGCCGGCCCGCTTGTCCTCGCGCCGGGAGACGTTGGTGCGCAGGGTGAAGACCAGCAGCCAGACCAGGAGTCCGGGCAGGAACAGCACCCCGCACAGCACCATGACCGCGCTCAGCCAGTTGTCGCGCTCCCGGCGGATGTTGTTCGCCGCCAGGGCGTGCTCCACCACGACGCCAGGCTCGGCGCCGAACGACTGGATGAGGGGCTTGCGGCCCGCGCCGAGCATCCGGCCGATCACCGCCGTGGAGAAGGCCTCGCCCAGGTTGGGCCGGAAGATCTTGGCCCAGGGGCGGCCGCCCTTGACCGCCGACTCGTGCCACTCGTTGTTGGCCTTGAGGATCTCCTCCACCGGATTGTCCCGATAGGCGGCCGAGGCCAGCGCGAACGTCGCCGTCTGCGCCTCGTCGCCCGTGCGCGGCACCTGCGGACCGAAGATGTCCGCGTAACCGCTCTCAACGGTCATTCCCGCCCCCGATCGCTGCCGGACCCGCTCTTGCGAGCTTCCCGACTTCCTTGCTTCGCACACCTGTTGATCAGGTCATCAGCGTATCCGCAGGCACCGACATTCGTCGGCGGACGGTCGAAACCGCCCGCCGACACGGAAGGAAGCGTTCCGCGTACGCCCTTTGTGGTGTTTGCGTCCGCCCTCTGGGGTGTTTCCCGCATCAACTACGAGGCGTCGCGCGCCTCTTCACGGATCCTCTCGGCGATCTGCGGCGGCATGGGCTCGTGCCGGGCGTAGGAGCGGCTGAAGCGCGCGGTGCCGTGCGACAGGGACCGCAGGTCCACGGCGTACCGCCCGATCTCGATCTCGGGCACCTCGGCCCTGATCAACGTGCGCCCGCCGTTGGTCTGTTCCGTGCCGAGCACCCGGCCGCGCCGCCCGGACAGATCACTCATCACGGCGCCCACGTAGTCGTCGCCGACCAGCACGGACACCTCGGCCACCGGCTCCAGGAGATGGATCCGCGCGTCCCCGGCCGCCTCCCTGAGGGCCAGCGCGCCGGCCGTCTGGAACGCGGCGTCCGAGGAGTCCACCGAGTGCGCCTTGCCGTCCCGCAGCGTGACCCGTACGTCGATGAGCTGATGGCCGGTGGCCACCCCCTTGGCCGCCTGCGCCCGTACGCCCTTCTCGACCGAGGGGATGAACTGCCGCGGTACGGCCCCGCCGACGACCTTGTCCACGAACTCGATGCCCGAACCGCCCGGCAGCGGCTCCACCTCGATCTCGCAGATCGCGAACTGGCCGTGCCCACCGGACTGCTTCACATGCCGCCCGCGCCCGGCCGACTTGTCGGCGAACGTCTCCCGCAGCGACACCCGGTGCGGTACGAGGTCCACCTGCACGCCGTAGCGGCTGCGCAGCCGCTCCAGCGCCACGTCGGCGTGCGCCTCGCCCAGGCACCACAGCACGACCTGGTGGGTGTCCTGGTTCTGTTCGAGCCGCATGGTCGGGTCCTCGGCGACCAGCCGGGCCAGCCCCTGGGAGAGCTTGTCCTCGTCCGCCTTGCTGTGCGCCTCGATGGCGAGCGGCAGCAGCGGGTCGGGCATCTCCCAGGGCTCCATCAGGAGCGGATCGTCCTTGGCCGAGAGGGTGTCGCCGGTCTCCGCGCGGCTGAGCTTGGCCACACACGCGAGGTCGCCCGCGATGCAGTGGGTGAGCGAGCGCTGCTGCTTGCCGAAGGGGGCCGAGAGCGCGCCGATCCGCTCGTCGACGTCGTGGTCCTCGTGCCCGCGGTCGGCGAGCCCGTGCCCGGAGACGTGCACCGTCTCGTCGGGGCGCAGGGTGCCCGAGAAGACGCGCACCAGCGAGATCCGGCCGACATAGGGGTCGGAGGCGGTCTTCACGACCTCGGCGACCAGCGGCCCCTCGGTGTCGCACGCCTTGATCTCGCGCGGTTTGCCGTCGATCGTGGTGACCCCGGGCGTGGGGTGCTCGAACGGCGTCGGGAAGCCGCCGGTGATCAGCTCAAGGAGCTCCACCGTGCCGAGCCCCTGCTTGGCGCCCTCGGCCGCGGGGGCGGCGGCCAGGACGGGGTGGAACACCCCGCGCGCGACGGCCCGTTCCAGGTCCTCCACGAGCGTCTTGAAGTCGACCGTCTCACCGCCGAGATAGCGGTCCATGAGGGTCTCGTCCTCGCTCTCCGAGATGATCCCCTCGATCAGCCGGTTGCGGGCCTCCTCCAGCTGCGGCAGCACGTCCTCGCCCGGCTCCGACTCCTTGCGCTCCCCGGACGAGTAGTCGAACAGCTTCTGCGACAGCAGCCCCGTCAGCCCGGTCACGGGCGCGTGCCCGTCGGGGCCCTGCGGGCCGTGCAACGGCAGGTAGAGCGGCAGGACGGCGTCCGGGTCGTCCCCGCCGAAGGCCTCCGCGCAGATCCGCGTCATCTCGTCGAAGTCCGCCCGCGCGGACTCCAGATGCGTGATCACGATCGCCCGGGGCATGCCGACGGCCGCGCACTCCTCCCAGACCATGCGCGTGGAGCCGTCCACGCCGTCCGAGGCCGAGACGACGAAAAGGGCCGCGTCCGCCGCTCGCAGACCGGCCCTGAGTTCCCCGACGAAGTCGGCGTATCCGGGGGTGTCCAACAGATTGATCTTGAACCCGTCCCATTCGACGGGCACCAGGGAGAGCTGTACCGAGCGTTGTTGTCGGTGCTCGATCTCGTCGTAGTCCGAGACGGTGCCGCCGTCCTCCACACGGCCCGCCCGGTTCACCGCCCCCGCCGTCAGCGCGAGGGCTTCCACCAATGTCGTCTTGCCCGAACCGGAGTGGCCGACCAGCACCACATTCCGTACGGACGCGGGGTGGTCGGCCGCTGTAGCCCTGCCGGCGGCTCCGGGGTGTGCGTTCGCCTTGTCGCCCATGATCCTGCCTCCCGAGCACGGTGAGGTCGCTGTGGGCGCGGGCATGACGGGCCGCGTGCGGTGGCGGCTCCGATGACGCCCGCGGTCCTTCGAGCTTTCCACTCCCGTCACGGTGCGTCCATACAGCGGACGCGATCGTGCCCGTGGGTCCCCTTCAGGTGCGCGTCGGTCCCGTGTGCGAGTGCCCGGCCGTCGCACACGCGCGCGCGTGGCTACGATGGGCCAGCCGGTGGCCAGCAGGGGCCGAGCCGGCCACACCGACCCTCGGGAAGGCCATGCTGAACAAGTACGCGCGTGCATTCTTCACGCGTGTCCTCACACCGTTCGCCGCGTTTCTCATCCGCCGGGGCGTCAGCCCCGACACGGTCACGCTCCTCGGCACCGCCGGCGTGATCGCGGGCGCGCTGGTCTTCTACCCCATGGGCGAGTTCTTCTGGGGCACGGTCGTGATCACGCTCTTCGTGTTCTCCGACCTCGTCGACGGCAACATGGCCCGCCAGCTCGGCCGCTCCAGCCGCTGGGGCGCCTTCCTGGACTCCACGCTCGACCGGGTCGCCGACGGCGCGATCTTCGGCGGCTTCGCCCTCTGGTACGCCGGTGGCGGCGACGACATCGCCCTGTGCGCGGTCTCGATCTTCTGCCTGGCCAGCGGCCAGGTGGTGTCGTACACCAAGGCCCGCGGTGAGTCGATCGGGCTGCCGGTCGCCGTCAACGGCCTGGTGGAGCGCGCCGAGCGGCTGGTGATCTCGCTGGTCGCGGCCGGTCTGGCGGGGCTGCACAAGTTCGGCGTGCCCGGCATCCAGTACCTGCTGCCGGTCGCCCTGTGGATCGTCGCCGTGGGCAGCCTGGTCACGCTGATCCAGCGGGTCGTCACGGTCCGTCGCGAGTCGGCGGAGGCGGAGGAGGCGGCCGCGGCGGCGGCAGCCCAGGAGAACGCTCCGGACGCGGCTTCGGCCCAGGCCCCCTCCCAAGCCCCCGCCCAGGCTCCGGCTCAGGGGAGCGAGGCCGCGAAGTGAGCGCTCAGGAGCGGCTGACGGACGCGCTCTACGGTCTCGGCTGGGGCGTGGTCAAGAAGCTGCCGGAGCCGGTCGCCGTGCGCCTCGGCCGGAGCATCGCCGACCTGGCGTGGAAGAAGCGCGGCAAGGGCGTGCTGCGGCTGGAGAGCAACTACGCGCGCGTGGTGCCCGACGCGAGCCCCGAGCGCCTCGCCGAACTCTCCCGCGCGGGCATGCGGTCGTATCTGCGCTACTGGATGGAGTCCTTCCGGCTGCCCGCCTGGAGCAAGGAGCGCATCAAGGGCGGCTTCGACCCCAAGGACCTCCACCACCTGACCGAGGGGCTCGCCTCGGGCCGGGGCGTCATCCTCGCGCTGCCCCACATGGGCAACTGGGACCTCGCCGGCGCGTGGGTCACCACCAAGCTGGAGACGCCGTTCACGACGGTCGCCGAGCGGCTCAAGCCCGAGACGCTCTACGACCGTTTCGTCGCCTACCGCGAGGGCCTCGGCATGGAGGTCCTCCCGCACAGCGGCGGCACCGCCTTCGGCACGCTTGCCCGGCGGCTGCGGGACGGCGGCCTGGTCTGCCTGGTCGCCGAGCGCGACCTGTCCTCCTCGGGCGTCGAGGTCCGGTTCTTCGGCGAGGCCACCCGCATCCCCGCGGGCCCGGCGCTCCTCGCCCAGCAGACCGGCGCCCTGCTGCTGCCCGTGACGCTCTGGTACGACGGCTCGCCCGTCATGCAGGGACGGGTGCATCCCCCGATCGAGGTACCCGAGACAGGTACGCGCGCCGAAAAGACGTCTGTCATGGCACAGGCGCTGGCCGATGCCTTCGCCTCGGGGATCGCCGACCATCCGGAGGACTGGCACATGCTGCAGCGGTTGTGGCTGAAGGATCTCGAGCCCCGCCCGTCGGACGGGGCCCGCCCGTGAGGATCGGCATCGTCTGCCCGTACTCCTGGGACGTGCCGGGCGGCGTCCAGTTCCACATCCGCGATCTCGCCGAGTACTTCATCGGGCTCGGCCACGACGTGTCCGTGCTGGCCCCGGCCGACGACGACACCCCGCTGCCGCCGTACGTCGTCTCGGCGGGGCGTGCGGTGCCGGTGCCCTACAACGGCTCGGTGGCCCGGCTGAACTTCGGCTTCCTGAGCGCGGCACGCGTGCGACGGTGGCTGCACGACGGGGAGTTCGACGTCGTGCACATCCACGAGCCGTCCTCGCCCTCGCTCGGGCTGCTGACCTGCTGGGCGGCGCAGGGGCCGATCGTCGCCACCTTCCACACCTCGAACCCGCGCTCGCGCGCGATGATCGCCGCGTACTCGATCCTGCAGGCCGCGCTGGAGAAGATCAGCGCGCGGATCGCCGTGAGCGAGTACGCCCGGCGCACGCTGGTGGAGCACCTGGGCGGCGACGCGGTGGTGATCCCCAATGGGGTGGACGTCGACTTCTTCGCCAAGGCCAAGCCGAATCCCGAGTGGCAGGGCGACACGATCGGCTTCGTCGGGCGGATCGACGAGCCCCGCAAGGGGTTGCCGGTGCTCATGAAGGCCCTGCCTCGGATCTTCGCCGAGCGTCCACGGGCCCGTCTCCTGGTCGCCGGCCGGGGCGACGAGGAGGAGGCCGTCGAGACGCTCCCCGAGGAGCTGCGCGCGCGGGTCGAGTTCCTCGGGATGGTCAGCGACGTGGACAAGGCGCGTTTCCTGCGGAGCGTCGACCTGTACGTCGCTCCCAACACCGGCGGGGAGAGCTTCGGGATCATCCTGGTCGAGGCGATGTCGGCGGGCGCTCCCGTGCTCGCCTCCGACCTCGACGCCTTCGCCCAGGTCCTGGACCAGGGCGCGGCGGGCGAACTCTTCGCCAACGAGGACGCGGACGCGCTCGCGGAGGCGGCCGTACGCCTCCTGGGCGACCCGGCCCGCCTCGCCGAACTGCGCGAGCGCGGCAGCGCGCACGTACGGCGGTTCGACTGGTCGACGGTCGGCGCGGACATCCTGTCGGTCTACGAGACGGTGACCGCGGGCGCGGCGGCGGTGGCAGCGGCGGAGGACGACCGGGGGCCGGGGCTGCGGGCGCGGCTGGGGTTGGCGCGGGACTGACGGGGGACGGGGGGCGTTGCCCGGGCGCCGCGTACATGGCAGGTGCAGCTCGGCCGTCGGTCCTCGTGAGCGGTCGGTCTGTCGTGCCGGGGGCGCGGTCGTGGCGCCAGGTGTGTCCTCGGTGTGCTGTCGGCCTGTGGGTGCGGTCGGGACACCGCTGCCCTGCCGCGTGCGTCTCACCAGACGGGCGGCTCCCGCAGCCGCGCCCCGCTGAGCCGCCCGGCGGACCCGCGCCGCTAGTCTGCCGCCCGTGACCGCAACCCTCATCTGGATCCTTGTCGCCCTCGTGGCGATCGGCCTGTACCTGAGCTGGACCGCCGGGCGGCTCGACCGGCTGCACGCGCGGATCGACGCGAGCCGGGCCGCGCTGGACGCCCAGCTGCTCCGGCGGGCGTCCGTGACGCAGGAGTTGGCCACCTCGGGCGTGCTCGACCCGGCCGCGTCGATCGTGCTGTACGAGGCCGCGCACGCGGCCCGGCAGGCCGAGGAGGAGCAGCGGGAGGTCGCCGAGAGCGAGCTGAGCCAGGCGCTGAGGGCCGTGTTCGCGGAGCCGCAGCAGGTCGAGGCGGTCCGGGAGGCGCCCGGGGGAGAGGCGGCCGCACACGAGCTCACGGAGGCCGTCCTGCGGGTCCCCATGGCCCGCCGCTTCCACAACGACGCCGTCGGCGCGGCCCGCCGCCTGCGCGAGCACCGCAAGGTCCGCTGGTTCCGCCTGGCCGGCCACGCCCCCTTCCCGATGGCCTTCGAAATGGACGACGAACCCCCACCCACCCTCGCCGACCGCACACCCCAGTGACGCCGGACCACCGACGCCACGTCTTCCTCGACCTGGAGGGCAACGCCAACGGCACGGTCTTCGTGATCGTCGCGTCCCCGACCGGCGTGGTCTACCAGGTGCAGGGCGCCGGCTCCCGGGGCCTGACCTGGCCGCCGTCTCTCCTCGATCTCGACGAGTCCCGCCTGGCCGAGGCCGACGAGGCCTGGGTGCCCGTCCTCACACCCGATGGTCCCGGTGTTCTGACCTGGGAGAACTCCGACTGGAGCGGGCTCTGGGGGCGAAAAGGATCCACCGCCTCCTCATTGGCCCTTGCAGTGGACTGGTCCGGTCGCGTTTTCTCGGTGGTGCAGAGATCCTCTTTCACTCCAGTGAGGTCAACCCGTGTCCACCAGTGAGAACCAGGCCCCCGAGACCGGCACCGCGCGCGTGAAGCGTGGCATGGCCGAGCAGCTCAAGGGCGGCGTGATCATGGACGTCGTCACGCCGGAGCAGGCGAAGATCGCCGAGGACGCGGGCGCCGTCGCCGTCATGGCCCTGGAGCGGGTCCCCGCCGACATCCGCAAGGACGGCGGCGTGGCCCGGATGTCCGACCCGGACATGATCGAGGGCATCATCGAGGCCGTCTCCATCCCGGTCATGGCCAAGTCCCGCATCGGCCACTTCGTCGAGGCCCAGGTCCTGCAGTCCCTCGGCGTCGACTACATCGACGAGTCCGAGGTCCTCACCCCGGCCGACGAGGTCAACCACAGCGACAAGTTCGCCTTCACGACCCCGTTCGTCTGCGGTGCCACCAACCTGGGCGAGGCCCTGCGCCGGATCGCCGAGGGTGCGGCCATGATCCGCTCCAAGGGCGAGGCCGGCACCGGCAACGTCGTCGAGGCCGTCCGCCACCTGCGCCAGATCAAGAACGAGATCGCCCGGCTGCGCGGCTACGACAACAACGAGCTGTACGCCGCCGCCAAGGACCTGCGCGCCCCGTACGAGCTGGTCAAGGAAGTCGCCGAACTCGGCAAGCTCCCCGTGGTGCTGTTCTCCGCCGGCGGCGTCGCCACCCCCGCCGACGCGGCCCTGATGCGCCAGCTCGGCGCCGAGGGCGTCTTCGTCGGCTCCGGCATCTTCAAGTCCGGCGACCCGGCCAAGCGCGCCGCCGCCATCGTGAAGGCCACCACCTTCTACGACGACCCCAAGATCATCGCGGACGCGTCCCGCAACCTCGGCGAGGCCATGGTCGGCATCAACTGCGACACCCTCCCCGAGACCGAGCGCTACGCCAACCGAGGCTGGTAATGACCGATCCCGTTGTCGGAGTGCTCGCACTCCAGGGCGACGTACGGGAGCACCTCATCGCCCTGGCCGCGGCCGACGCCGTGGCCAGGCCGGTCAGGCGCCCCGAGGAACTCGCCGAGGTCGACGCCCTCGTCATCCCCGGCGGCGAGTCCACCACCATCTCCAAGCTGGCCGTCCTGTTCGACGTGATGGAGCCCCTCCGCGCGCGCGTACGCGCCGGCATGCCCGTCTACGGCACCTGCGCGGGCCTCATCATGCTCGCCGACAAGATCCTCGACCCGCGCTCGGGCCAGGAGACGGTCGGCGGCATCGACATGATCGTGCGCCGCAACGCCTTCGGACGTCAGAACGAGTCCTTCGAAGCGGCGGTCGACGTGAAGGGCATCGAGGGCGATCCTGTGGAGGGCGTCTTCATCCGCGCCCCCTGGGTCGAGTCCGTCGGCGCCGAGACCGAGGTGCTCGCCGAGCACGACGGCCACATCGTCGCCGTCCGCCAGGGCAACGCGCTCGCCACGTCGTTCCACCCGGAACTGACCGGCGACCACCGCGTGCACGCGCTCTTTGTCGACATGGTGCGCGCGAACCGGGTCGCGGGATCCTTGTAGGATCTCAGGCGTTGGTTGCAGGGATGGGTTACGCGAAGGAGACAGGCAGATGTCCGGCCACTCTAAATGGGCTACGACGAAGCACAAGAAGGCCGTGATCGACGCCAAGCGCGGCAAGCTCTTCGCGAAGCTGATCAAGAACATCGAGGTCGCGGCCCGTATGGGCGGCGTCGACATCGAGGGCAACCCCACGCTCTACGACGCCATCCAGAAGGCCAAGAAGCAGTCGGTCCCGAACAAGAACATCGACTCCGCGGTCAAGCGCGGCGGCGGCCTGGAGGCCGGCGGCGCCGACTACGAGACGATCATGTACGAGGGTTACGGCCCGAACGGCGTCGCGGTGCTCATCGAGTGCCTCACCGACAACCGCAACCGCGCCGCCTCCGACGTCCGCGTCGCCATGACGCGCAACGGCGGCTCCATGGCCGACCCGGGCTCGGTGTCGTACCTCTTCAACCGCAAGGGCGTCGTGATCGTCCCCAAGGGCGAGCTGTCCGAGGACGACGTGCTCGAGGTCGTGCTCGACGCGGGCGCCGAGGAGGTCAACGACCTGGGCGAGTCCTTCGAGGTGCTCAGCGAGGCCACCGACATGGTCGCGGTCCGCACCTCCCTGCAGGAGGCGGGCATCGACTACGACTCCGCCGAGGCCAACTTCGTCCCGACCATGCAGGTCGAGCTGGACGAGGAGGGCGCCAAGAAGATCTTCAAGCTGATCGACGCCCTGGAGGACAGCGACGACGTCCAGAACGTCTTCGCCAACTTCGACGTGAGCGACGAGGTCATGGAGAAGGTAGACGCCTGAGCCAACGCTCCGGATTCGAACGGGCCGACGGGACACACCCCGTCGGCCCGTCGCGTTGTCGGAGGTTGTCGGTGGCACCCGATAGCCTGCACAAACAGGCGATCGAACGAAGGGGGACGCGGTGCGGGTACTCGGGGTGGACCCCGGACTCACGCGGTGCGGTGTCGGTGTCGTCGAGGGCGTCGCCGGGCGGCCGCTCACGATGGTCGGTGTCGGTGTCGTACGCACGCCCGCGGACGCCGAGTTGGGGCACCGCCTCGTCGCGATCGAGCAGGGCATCGAGGAGTGGCTGGACACGCACCGGCCCGAATGCGTCGCCGTGGAGCGGGTGTTCAGCCAGCACAACGTCCGTACGGTCATGGGCACCGCCCAGGCCAGCGCCGTCGCCATGCTGTGCGCCGCCCGCCGCGGCATCCCCGTCGCCCTGCACACCCCGAGCGAGGTCAAGGCCGCCGTCACCGGCAGCGGCCGCGCCGACAAGGCCCAGGTCGGCGCCATGGTGACCCGCCTCCTGCGGCTGGACGCGCCGCCCAAGCCCGCCGACGCCGCCGACGCCCTCGCGCTCGCCATCTGCCACATCTGGCGCGCCCCCGCGCAGAACCGACTCCAGCAGGCCGTGGCCCTGCACGCAGCCAAAGCAGCACCGAAAGGCCGTCTCGCATGATCGCGTTCGTCAGCGGCACCGTCGCCGCCCTCGCCCCCGACGCCGCGGTGGTCGAGGTGGGCGGTGTGGGCATGGCCGTCCAGTGCACCCCGAACACCCTGTCCACGCTCCGGCTCGGCAAGCCCGCCAAGCTCGCCACCTCGCTCGTCGTACGGGAGGACTCCCTCACCCTGTACGGCTTCGTGGACGACGACGAACGCCAGGTCTTCGAGCTGCTCCAGACCGCCAGCGGCGTCGGCCCCCGCCTCGCCCAGGCGATGCTGGCCGTCCACACCCCGGACGCGCTGCGCAGGGCGGTGGCCACCGGCGACGAGAAGGCGCTGATCGCGGTACCGGGCATCGGCAAGAAGGGTGCCCAGAAGCTGCTGCTGGAGCTCAAGGACCGGCTGGGCGAGCCGATCGGGGCGCCCGCGATCGGCGCCCCCGTCAGCCAGGGCTGGCGCGACCAGCTGCACGCCGCCCTGCTGGGCCTCGGATACGCCACCCGCGAGGCCGACGAGGCGGTCGCCGCCGTCACCCCGCAGGCCGAGGCCGCCGAGGGCGCGCCCCAGGTGGGCCAACTGCTGAAGGCCGCCCTGCAGACCCTGAACCGCGCCCGCTAGGAGAACGTCAGTGAACTGGGACGACACCACCGACGCGACCGCCCCCGAGCGGCTGGTGGACTCTGTCGCCGACCGCGAGGACCAGGCCGTCGAGGCCGCCCTGCGCCCCAAGGACCTGGGCGAGTTCATCGGCCAGGAGAAGGTCCGCGAACAGCTCGACCTGGTGCTGCGCGCCGCCCGCGCGCGCGGTGCCACCGCCGACCACGTCCTGCTCTCCGGCGCCCCCGGCCTCGGCAAGACCACCCTGTCGATGATCATCGCGGCCGAGATGAACGCCCCGATCCGCATCACCAGCGGCCCCGCCATCCAGCACGCCGGCGACCTCGCCGCGATCCTCTCCTCCCTCCAGGAGGGCGAGGTCCTCTTCCTCGACGAGATCCACCGCATGTCGAGGCCCGCCGAGGAGATGCTCTACATGGCGATGGAGGACTTCCGCGTCGACGTCATCGTCGGCAAGGGCCCCGGCGCCACCGCCATCCCCCTGGAGCTGCCCCCGTTCACCCTGGTCGGCGCCACCACCCGCGCGGGCCTGCTGCCGCCCCCGCTGCGCGACCGCTTCGGTTTCACCGCCCACATGGAGTTCTACGAACCCGTCGAGCTGGAGCGCGTCATCCACCGCTCGGCCAACCTGCTGGACGTCGAGATCGACACCGACGGCGCCGCCGAGATCGCCGGCCGCTCCCGCGGCACGCCCCGCATCGCCAACCGCCTGCTGCGCCGGGTGCGCGACTACGCCCAGGTCAAGGCCGACGGGATCATCACCCGGGACATCGCCGCGGCCGCGCTCCAGGTCTACGAGGTCGACACCCGCGGCCTCGATCGCCTCGACCGCGCCGTCCTGGAGGCCCTGCTCAAGCTGTTCGGCGGCGGCCCGGTCGGCCTGTCCACCCTCGCCGTCGCCGTGGGGGAGGAGCGCGAGACCGTCGAGGAGGTCGCCGAGCCCTTCCTCGTCCGGGAGGGCCTGCTGGCCCGTACCCCGCGCGGCCGCGTCGCCACACCCGCCGCATGGGCCCATCTCGGCCTCACCCCGCCCCGCCCGGCGTCCACAGGAAACGGACAACAGGACCTGTTCGGGACGTGACGGCATCGTGACGGTGCGGGCATTGGCCCGGTCAGGAACCCAGGTGCCATGCTGAGCGTTGTTCCCTGCGCGCGGACTCGCTTAGACTCCGCCGATGCCGCCTTTGTCGGCGGCGTACACACCCCAACCATCAGGCCGCTCACACCGCGGTCGCGTGAAGGAAGTTCCGACCCGTGAGTCTCGTGACCCTCCTCCCGTTCATCGTGCTCATCGGGGCCATGTTCCTGATGACCCGGTCGGCCAAGAAGAAGCAGCAGCAGGCCGCCAACATGCGGAACGACATGCAGCCCGGCAGCGGCGTCCGCACGATCGGGGGTATGTACGCCACGGTCAAGGAGGTCGGCGACGACACCGTCCTCCTCGACGCGGGCCCGGGGGTGGAGCTTCTCTTCGCCAAGAACGCCATCGGCGCCGTCCTCACCGACGACGAGTACAACCGCATCGTCCACGGCGTCGAGCACGACCTGAAGTCCGACTCCGACGTCGTCCCGGACGACGCCTCCTCCCTTACCGATCCCGCCGAGACCGACGAGTCCGCCGACGAAGCTGCCGCCGCCTCCGACGAGAAGTCCGTCGACCTCGGTAAGGATCTCGGTAAGAAGGACACCGCCGAGGAGCCCGCTGCGGAGCCCGCCGACGCGCCCACCGAGGCCGCCGAGGCGAAGTCGGACGACGAGCCGAAGAAGACCGACGGCGACACCGACGCGAAGTAGTCGCTGCTCCCGGGGCGCGCGGACCGGCTCCGCGCGCCCCGGGGCCCGCGTGACTCGCACGGGATCCCGACACCATGTCATGGCCGCTCGCCCCGTTGACCCGGCGTGAGGCGGCTCGAGAGGGAGTACGAGAAGGTGGCAGCACCTAAAAGAGGCCGGAGCGCGAGCGCCCAGAGCAAGCCAGGGCGCTCGTTGGCCTTCATCCTGATCGCCATCGTGGCGCTCACCGGGGGGATGTTCCTCTCCGGGCACACCACCCCGCGCCTCGGCATCGACCTTGCCGGCGGCACCAGCATCACGCTGGAGGCCAAGGCCGACCAGGGGTCCGCGATCAACAAGGCCAACATGGACACCGCGGTCGAGATCATGAACCGCCGTGTCAACGGTCTGGGCGTCTCCGAGGCGGAGGTGCAGACCCAGGGTGACCGCAACATCATCGTGAACATCCCGAAGGGCACCAACTCCAAGGAGGCCCGGGAGCAGGTCGGCACCACCGCGAAGCTCTACTTCCGCCCCGTCCTGGCCCAGGAGGCCACCGGCGCGGCAGCGGCCACGACCTCCCCGAGCGCGTCCGCCAGCGGCTCCGCCAGCTCCTCCCCGAGCCCGTCCTCGAGCGCGTCCGGCACCGGTGAGAAGGCGACCTCCTCGTCCTCCCCGTCGGCCTCCGCCACCTCGCAGGGCCGCGCGGTCACCGACTCGCTGAAGGCCGACTCCACCCCGTCGTCCTCCGCGTCCGCCTCCTCCTCGGCCTCGTCGAGCCCCTCCGCCTCCGCGAGCACCGGCACCTCCTCCGACGCCAAGCTCCAGGCCGCGTACACCGCCCTGGACTGCTCGAAGAAGGCCCAGCGCACCACGGCCGGCGAGGGCGCCAAGCCCGCCGAGACCACCCTGGGCTGCGGCGAGATCTCCGGCGTCTGGTACAAGTACCTGCTCGGCCCGGCCGCCGTCGACGGCACCGAGGTCAAGAAGGCCCAGGCGGTCTTCGACACCCAGACCGCCGCCGGCTGGCAGGTCACCATGACCTTCAACAGCAAGGGCGCCGACAAGTTCGCCGACATCACCGGCCAGCTCGCGAAGAACACCCAGCCGCAGAACGAGTTCGGCATCGTCCTGGACGGCCAGGTCGTCTCCAGCCCGTACGTGAGCTCGGCGATCACCGGCGGCAACGCCCAGATCTCCGGCAGCTTCACCCAGGACGAGGCCCAGAACCTCGCCAACATGCTGTCGTACGGCGCTCTCCCGCTCTCCTTCCAGGAGCAGAGCGTGACCACGGTGACCGCGGCGCTCGGCGGTGAGCAGCTGCACGCCGGTCTGCTCGCCGGCGCGATCGGCCTCCTCCTGGTCGTCATCTACCTGGTGGCCTACTACCGCGGTCTGTCGATCGTCGCGATGGCCTCGCTGCTCGTCTCCGCGGTCCTCACCTACGTGATCATGGCGCTGCTCGGCCCGACCATCGGCTTCGCGCTGAACCTGCCGGCCGTCTGCGGTGCCATCGTCGCCATCGGCATCACCGCGGACTCGTTCATCGTGTACTTCGAACGCATCCGCGACGAGATCCGCGAGGGCCGCTCGCTGCGTCCCGCCGTCGAGCGGGCCTGGCCGCGTGCCCGGCGCACCATCATGGTCTCCGACTTCGTGTCGTTCCTCGCCGCCGCGGTGCTGTTCGTCGTGACCGTCGGCAAGGTCCAGGGCTTCGCCTTCACCCTCGGTCTGACCACCGTGCTCGACGTCGTCGTGGTCTTCTTCTTCACCAAGCCCCTGATGACGCTCCTCGCCCGCCGGAAGTTCTTCGCGAGCGGCCACAAGTGGTCCGGCCTCGACCCGAAGAGCCTCGGTGCGCAGCCACCGCTCAGGCGCACCCGCCGTCCCGCCCCCGCCCACACGAAGGAGGCGTGACCATGTCGAAACTCGGCAACATCGGCGCCCGACTGCACCGTGGCGAGATCAGCTACGACTTCATCGGTCACCGCAAGCTCTGGTACGGCATCTCGATCCTGATCACCATCACGGCGATCGTCGGTCTCGCGGTGCGCGGCCTCAACATGGGCATCGACTTCCAGGGCGGCGCGGTCTTCACCACCCCGAAGACCAGCGTCTCCGTCTCCCAGGCCGAGGACTACGCCAAGGAGGCCTCCGGCCACGACGCGGTCGTGCAGAAGCTCGGCAACGGCACGCTGCGCATCCAGATCGCCGGTATGGACACCCAGCAGTCCGACCAGATCAAGAGCAAGCTCGCCGCCGACTTCAAGGTCGACTCCGAGAAGATCGCCGCCGACCTCGTCGGTCCCAGCTGGGGCGACCAGATCGCCAACAAGGCCTGGCAGGGCCTGGCGATCTTCATGGTCCTCGTCGTGATCTATCTGGCGATCGCCTTCGAGTGGCGCATGGCCGTCGCCGCACTGGTGGCCCTGATCCACGACATCACCATCACGGTCGGCATCTACGCCCTCGTGGGCTTCGAGGTCACACCGGGCACGGTGATCGGTCTGCTGACCATCCTCGGTTACTCGCTCTACGACACGGTGGTCGTCTTCGACTCGCTCAAGGAGCAGACGAAGGACATCGCCAAGCAGAGCCGCTGGACCTACAGCGACATCGCCAACCGTTCGATCAACGGCACCCTGGTCCGCTCGATCAACACCACGGTGGTCGCGCTGCTGCCGGTGGCGGGCCTGCTGTTCATCGGTGGCGGCTTCCTCGGCGCGGGCACGCTCAACGACATCTCGCTGTCGCTGTTCGTGGGTCTGGCCGCCGGTGCGTACTCCTCGATCTTCATCGCCACCCCGCTCGTCGCCGACCTCAAGGAGCGCGAGCCGGCGATGAAGGCCCTCAAGAAGCGGGTCCTGGCCAAGCGTGCCCAGGCCGACGTGGAGGAGGAGCTCGCGGAGGCCCGCGGCGACGCCGTGGACGACGGTGAGCCGGAGGACTCCGCGCACGCGGTCGTCGGTCCGCGCAGCCAGCCCGCGTCCCGCAACCGGGGCCGGGGCCGTCCGTCGGGGAAGCGCCGATGACGGGCATCGAGGAGCTGCTGCTCAGCCGTATCCGCGATGTGGCGGACTACCCGGAGCCGGGCGTGATGTTCAAGGACATCACCCCGCTCCTGGCGGACCCTTCGGCGTTCACCGCGCTGACGGACGCGCTCGCCGGGATCGCCGCGGACACCGGTGCCACGAAGGTCGTCGGTCTGGAGGCGCGGGGCTTCATCCTCGGCGCCCCGGTCGCCGTCCGCGCGGGCCTGGGCTTCATCCCCGTACGCAAGGCGGGCAAGCTCCCCGGGGCCACGCTCAGCCAGGCGTACGACCTGGAGTACGGCTCGGCGGAGATCGAGGTCCACGCGGAGGATCTGTCCGCCGGGGACCGCGTCCTGATCGTGGACGACGTCCTGGCCACGGGCGGCACAGCCGAGGCGGCGATCCAACTGATCCGCCGCGCGGGCGCGGAGGTCTCGGGCCTCGCGGTCCTGATGGAGCTGGGCTTCCTGAACGGCCGGGCTCGTCTGGAGCCGGCCCTGGCGGGGGCTCCTCTAGAGGCACTGCTAGTGGTCTGACCCCGCAGTGCAGTACGAAAAGGGCCGTCCCGGCATATCCGGGGCGGCCTTTTCACACCCAGGGGCGCGGGGAACTGCGCGACCAGCCACAACGGCGCGTCAGCCGCCAAGAGACCTGTAGCTCCCCGGCGGAATGCGGACCGCAGCCCCGCACGTTCCACAGGTAGACGGCCCTCACATCAGGCTGAAGGCGATGCCGACGCGCAGGATCGCTACCATGGGATCTCCGGAGCCTGACCGGGGGACCCGGATCGCGCACGAGGAGTCCTCTTGGCAGACGAGGCCCAGCCCCTGACCGCCGCCAAGCCCGAGCCCGCCTCGGCCCCGGCGGCGAAGCCCGCGCCGGACGCGAAGAGCGTGACGAACGACGCGCGTGGGCCGGTCGAGCACGCCCAGTCCGCACCGGCCGACAAGCCGGCCGAGGCGGTCAGGCCCAAGCCCGTCCCTCCCGAGCGCCCCACGTCGACGGCGCCCGCCGTGCGTCCGAACGCCGGCCAGCCCGCCCGCACCGGCTCCTCCAACCGCGTCCGCGCCCGCCTGGCCCGTCTCGGTGTCCAGCGCTCCAACCCGTACAACCCGGTCCTGGAGCCGTTGCTGCGGATAGTGCGCAGCAACGACCCGAAGATCGAGACCGCGACGCTCCGGCAGATCGAGAAGGCCTACCAGGTCGCCGAGCGCTGGCACCGCGGCCAGAAGCGCAAGAGCGGCGACCCGTACATCACGCACCCGCTCGCCGTGACGACGATCCTCGCCGAGCTGGGCATGGATCCGGCCACCCTCATGGCGGGCCTACTGCACGACACCGTCGAGGACACCGAGTACGGCCTCGACCAGCTCCGCCGCGACTTCGGCGACTCGGTCGCCCTGCTCGTCGACGGCGTGACCAAGCTGGACAAGGTGAAGTTCGGCGAGGCCGCGCAGGCCGAGACCGTGCGCAAGATGGTCGTAGCCATGGCCAAGGACCCGCGCGTCCTGGTCATCAAGCTCGCCGACCGCCTGCACAACATGCGCACCATGCGCTACCTCAAGCGCGAGAAGCAGGAGAAGAAAGCGCGCGAGACGCTGGAGATCTACGCTCCGCTCGCCCACCGCCTCGGCATGAACACCATCAAGTGGGAGCTGGAGGACCTCGCCTTCGCGATCCTCTACCCCAAGATGTACGACGAGATCGTACGGCTGGTGGCCGAGCGGGCGCCCAAGCGCGACGAGTACCTGGCCATAGTGACCGACGAGGTGCAGTCCGACCTGCGCGCGGCTCGGATCAAGGCCACCGTCACCGGGCGCCCGAAGCACTACTACAGCGTCTACCAGAAGATGATCGTACGAGGTCGCGACTTCGCGGAGATCTACGACCTCGTCGGCATCCGCGTCCTGGTGGACACCGTCCGCGACTGCTACGCGGCCCTGGGCACCGTCCACGCCCGCTGGAACCCGGTTCCGGGGCGGTTCAAGGACTACATCGCGATGCCCAAGTTCAACATGTACCAGTCGCTCCATACGACGGTCATCGGGCCCAACGGCAAGCCGGTCGAACTCCAGATCCGCACCTTCGACATGCACCGGCGCGCCGAGTACGGCATCGCCGCGCACTGGAAGTACAAGCAGGAGGCCGTCGCCGGCGCCTCCAAGGTGCGCTCCGACCAGCCCCGGTCCACCGGCAAGGACGACCATCTCAACGACATGGCGTGGCTGCGCCAACTCCTCGACTGGCAGAAGGAGACCGAGGACCCCGGCGAGTTCCTGGAGTCCCTGCGCTTCGACCTCTCCCGCAACGAGGTCTTCGTCTTCACGCCCAAGGGCGACGTGATAGCGCTGCCGGCCGGGGCCACCCCGGTGGACTTCTCGTACGCGGTGCACACCGAGGTGGGCCACCGCACCATAGGAGCCCGGGTCAACGGCAGGCTCGTACCGCTCGAATCCACCCTGGACAACGGCGACCTCGTGGAGGTCTTCACCTCCAAGGCGGCCGGAGCGGGACCGTCCCGGGACTGGCTGAACTTCGTCAAGTCCCCGCGCGCCCGCAACAAGATCCGGGCCTGGTTCTCCAAAGAGCGCCGTGACGAGGCGATCGAGCAGGGCAAGGACGCCATCGTCCGCGCGATGCGCAAGCAGAACCTGCCGATCCAGCGCATCCTGACCGGCGACTCCCTGGTCACGCTCGCCCACGAGATGCGCTACGCCGACATCTCCGCGCTGTACGCGGCGATCGGCGAGGGGCACGTCTCCGCGCAGAACATCGTGCAGAAGCTGGTCTCCGCGCTCGGCGGCGAGGAGGCGGCCACCGAGGAGATCGACGAGGCGGTCCCGCCGTCCCGCACCCGCGGCCGCAAGCGGCGCTCCAGCGCAGACCCGGGCGTCATCGTCAAGGGCGTCGAGGACGTGTGGGTCAAACTGGCCCGCTGCTGTACGCCCGTCCCCGGCGACCCGATCATCGGCTTCGTCACCCGCGGTAGTGGCGTATCGGTTCACCGCAGCGACTGCGTCAACGTGGAGTCACTGTCCCGCGAGCCCGAACGCATCCTCGAGGTCGAGTGGGCGCCCACGCAGTCCTCGGTCTTCCTGGTCGCCATCCAGGTCGAGGCCCTGGACCGCTCCCGGCTCCTCTCCGACGTCACCCGCGTCCTGTCCGACCAGCACGTCAACATCCTCTCCGCGGCCGTCCAGACCTCCCGCGACCGCGTCGCCACCTCCCGCTTCACCTTCGAGATGGGTGACCCGAAGCACCTCGGGCACGTCCTGAAGGCGGTCAGGGGAGTCGAGGGCGTGTACGACGTCTACCGCGTGACCTCGGCACGCAACCGGTCGTAGGGCAGCGCGTGACCGGTGACCTTGACCTTGGTCTGCGGCGAGGAGAACGAGGTGGCGTTCTCGAGCAGCTCGGCGAGCAGGTGCACGAGGTCGT
>NZ_JBEYVC010000197.1:0-19735 GCF_040643855.1 Streptomyces sp. NPDC047072
GCTGGCGCGTGCCGCGACCGCCTTCGGCCCGGCCCCGATCCGCGCCAACGCCCGTGAAGTCGCCACCATGGTGGCGTGGCCGCTGCTCGGTGCGGCGAAGGGGTTCCGGCCGGTGTACGACATCGACCGGGACCGGAGGCGCGCGGACACCCTCGTGGCGGCCGCGGCGGTGCCGACGCTGCTGACCGCGTTGCACCGCCTGGGCGGCGGGCTGGAGCCCGTCGAGCCGCGCGAGGACCTCTCCTACGCGGCGAACTACCTCTACATGCTGACGGGTTCGGAGCCGGAACCGCGGCGGGCGCGGGCGGTCGAGCAGTACTTGATCTCAACCATTGATCACGGCTTCAACGCATCAACCTTCACGGCGCGGGTCATCGCGTCGACCGGGGCGGATGTGGCGGCGTGTCTCGTGGGGGCCGTCGGGGCGCTGTCCGGGCCGCTGCACGGGGGTGCGCCCAGCCGGGCGCTGGACACCCTGGACGCGATCGGCACCCCCGACCGCATCGACCCGTGGATCCGCGCACGGGTACTCGCCGGCGACCGCATCATGGGCTTCGGACACGCGATCTACCGGACGGAGGACCCGCGGTCCCGGATGCTCCGTGAGATCGCCGGGCGGTTCGGCGGCCCCCGGGTCGAGTTCGCCGTCGAGGTCGAGCGCCAGGTCGAGGCGATCCTCGCCGAACTCAAGCCGGGCCGCGAACTGCACACCAACGTCGAGTTCTACGCGGGCGTCGTCATGGAACTCTGCGGTCTCCCGCGCGAGATGTTCACTCCCACCTTCGCGGCGGCACGCGCGGTGGGCTGGAGTGCCAACATCCTCGAACAGGCGGCGGACCCGAAGATCATCCGGCCGGTGGCGCGGTATGTGGGGGTGGAGGCGCCGGTGGCGGTGCCGGCGATGGGGTGAGCCAGCGTTTCGGTGCCGCGGTCTCGGCGCACGCCGGTCGCCCGGAGACCTGCTCCCGGGAAGCGGAAAGGCTCGGTACCAAGACAGGTACCGAGCCCGGGGCGCCGCATCAACGCTCTGCCGACGACTTCGACGAGGGGAGAGACCGTACGGCTCGATCCGTCACGCGTCGGGAATGTCTGCCTTGGCTCTCAGCAATGTCTCCCGGGTAATCACCACGATGCGCTCGTAGTCGGCGCGGGCGGCATCGGGCGGGAGTTGTGAGTCGAGTGAGTCGGTCACGTCCGTACCGATGATGGCGAAGTTCCCGTCGGCCAATTCGAAAATATCCGGGCAGGTTGCCCCGGTGGTGCTGCCTCGTTCGCGTGGAGAAGCGCCGAGGCGACGGACGATCTGACTCACTTTTGATTTCCCTACTGGTCTCAAGGCACAAGCGCCTGCGCACGACTGCTGCGCGGCGCGATTGCATCCCTGTAGGGCTGGGCCTCGACCGCCGGGCGGCGTGGAGCGACGAATCCTTGTGGTGGTCAACTCCTTGCGCGGTCGCGCAGTAGTCAACCTCATTCCTCTCGAAGAACGCGTCGCTTTATTCATCCGTTATCGCCCGTTGGTGTGATGTGCAGGTGCGGGCGCCGGGGTGAATCCGCGCAAGAAGGGGCGAAGGATGTCTGAGTTTACATTTCTCACCAAGGCGGGCAACCGTTATTGATCCGGCAGTTCCCCTACGACCCACCATGCCTCGGTGTCCGCGTCTTCCAGTTGGCGCAACAGCTCGTCGATCATCAGTCCGAGTTCCGCCTCTTCGGAGTTCGCGATGCTTGCGCGCTGCTGCCTGGTGGCATACCAGTATTCGCGCACGATCGGGTTCTGGAACATCCCTCGAACACTTCCGAAGAATTCTTCTCGGGTTATGTTCCCAATGCGGTAGTAGAAGAGCAGATTGGTATAGAGAACGTTTGCGAAGAGGTACTGGCGGCGTTGTTTGGGCGAGACGGGTTCCTCGTAGAGGTCCAGCACCTGGGCGAGATCGGGGTCGTCGATCGCCTTGCTGAGCAACTCCCAGTGCTGGCGCTGCTGGTTGGCCAGGTTGGTGTGCCGCTGGCTGTGGGCGTGCTCCTCCAGGTCCTCCAGGCGTATGCGCAGGGCCTTGAGCTCGTGGTGCTGCGTGGCCATGGCGGCAAGGGCGCCGATGGCCACGCCGAGCCCGGCCGCAGCCGTGGAACTCAGTCCGCGTATTCCGCGCTTCCGTGTGGCCATGTCAACCCCCGATTCAGGCGGCCGTTCCGCCGGTCGTCGGGGTGCGGGTCGACTGGAGGGGACCGGCGAGCGATGGGCGGCGCTTGCCGTCTCCCAGGGTGCCGAGCGGCTCTGATCGGCGGGGGAGGCGGAGAGGAGGCGCACGGAGGGAAGCGAGGGTCGCACGAACCGGCGCCTTGCCCAACGTCTGCCCCGCAAGCGCCGCTAACAATCGTTCACTTCGAGGGCATTGTTCCGGCTCGTATCCTGGTCCGGCATTCCAACCCCGGATGTGCGCCGGGGCCGCGATCCGGCGCACACGGCAGTGTGAAAGAGGTCGCACGTTGCGTCAGCCGAGCGGGAACACCCGGCAGATCCCGGTCGTCGTCCTGGCCGGATTCCTGGGTTCCGGCAAGACCACCCTTCTCAACCATCTCCTCCACCGCAGCGGCGGCAGCCGTATCGGAGCCGTCGTCAACGACTTCGGCGCCATCGAGATCGACGCGATGGCCGTCGCCGGCGCGCTCGGCGACTCCACCGTGTCCCTCGGCAACGGCTGCCTGTGCTGCGCCGTCGACGTCAGCGAACTGGACGGCTACCTGGCCAGGCTCGCCCACCCCGACACCGGCATCGACGTGATCGTCATCGAGGCCAGCGGACTCGCCGAGCCGCAGGAGCTCGTGCGCATGGTGCTCGCCAGCGAGCAGCCCGGGATCGTCTACGGCGGCCTCGTCGAGGTCGTCGACGCCGTCGAGTTCGACGACACCCGCGCCAGGCACCCCGAGATCGACCGGCATCTCGCCCTCGCCGACCTCGTCGTCGTCAACAAGCTGGACAGGGCGACGGATGCAGACGCCGAGCGTGTTCTCGCCGCCGTCGGGTCCCTCGTCGACCGCGCCGCCGTCGTGCCGGCCACCTACGGCCGTATCGACCCGGAGTTCCTCTTCGACTGTCGGCCGAGCGAGGAGCGCATCGGGCAACTCTCCTTCGACGACCTCCACGACCACGCCGACGCCGACGAGCACGACCACGCGGACCATCTACACACCGCCTACGACAGCCTGTCCTTCACCTCCGAAGTACCCATGGACCCCCGCCGGTTGATGACCTTCCTCGACAGCCGCCCCGAAGGGCTGTACCGGATCAAGGGGTACGTCGACTTCGGGCCGTACGACGTCCGGAACCGGTACGCCGTGCACGCCGTCGGCCGCTTCCTGCGGTTCTATCCCGAGCCGTGGGGCGCGGGCGACGACCGCCTCACCCAGCTCGTCCTCATCGGCTCCGGCATCGACGCCGCCGCCCTCGGCAAGGAGCTGGAGGTGTGCAAGGCGGACGCGAACGCCCCACACGCCGACGAGCACGGCATGTGGGGCGTCCTTCGTTACGTACCGGGATCCGAAGAGGCGTTCTAGACCGGCCCCGCCACCACCGACACCGTCTTCGGCAGCGACACGCCCGAGCCGTCGCGGCGCGGGTCGATCTCCGGGAGTTCGGCCGGGGTGCCGTTCTTCTGCGCCGCGCGGGCCGGGACGGCGCCCGCCCAGGCCAGGGACAGGCAGTCCTCGCCCTTCAGGAACCGCTGGCAGCGCACACCGCCGGTGGCCCGGCCCTTGCGCGGGTACTGGTCGAACGGGGTCAGCTTGGCCGTCGTCTGGACGGAGTCGTCGAGCGTGCCGCGCGAGCCCGCGACCGTGAAGACGACCGCGTCGGCCGCCGGGTCCACCGCGGTGAAGGAGATGACCTTCGCGCCCTCGGTGAGCTTGATGCCCGCCATACCGCCCGCCGGACGGCCCTGCGGACGGACCTGGGAGGCCTGGTAGCGCAGCAGTTGCGCGTCGTCGGTGATGAAGACCAGGTCCTCCTCACCGGTGCGCAGCTCGACCGCGCCGACGATCCGGTCTCCCTCCTTGAGCGTGATGACCTCCAACTCCTCCTTGTTGGTCGGGTAGTCGGGGACCACCCGCTTGACGACACCCTGTTCGGTGCCGAGCGCCAGGCCGGGGGAGGACTCGTCGAGCGTGATCAGGCAGACCAGCGTCTCGCCGTCCTCCAGGGAGAGGAACTCCGCCAAGGGGGCCCCGCCTGAGAGGTTCGCGCTCGACTCCGGGAGCTGCGGGAGGTCGATCACGTTCAGCCGCAGCAGGCGGCCCGCCGAGGTCACCGCGCCGATCTCGCCCCGCGCGGTGGCCGGCACCGCCGAGACGATCACGTCGTGCTTGGCGCGCTTCCCGGCGGCCTCCTCGGGGAACGGCTCGCCGTTGGCCGTACGGGCGAGCAGTCCCGTCGAGGACAGCAGCACCCGGCACGGGTCGTCCGCCACCTGGAGCGGTACGGCGGCCACCGGAGCCGTCGCGCCGTCCTCCAGCAGGACCGTGCGCCGCTCGGCGCCGTACTTCTTGGCGACCGCGGCCAGTTCGGCGGAGACCAGCTTGCGCAGCTCGGTGTCCGACTCCAGGATCCGGGTCAGTTCCGCGATCTCCGCGTTGAGCCGGTCCTTCTCCGACTCCAGCTCGATGCGGTCGAACCGGGTCAGGCGCCGCAGGGGCGTGTCCAGGATGTACTGCGTCTGGATCTCGCTCAGCGAGAAGCGCTCAATCAGGCGTTCCTTCGCCTGCGCGGAGTTGTCGCTGGAGCGGATGATGCGGATGACCTCGTCGATGTCGACCAGGGCGGTCAGCAGGCCCTCGACCAGGTGCAGCCGGTCGCGCCGCTTGGTGCGGCGGAACTCGCTGCGGCGGCGCACCACTTCGAAGCGGTGGTCGAGATAGACCTCCAGGAGCTCCTTGAGGCCCAGGGTGAGCGGCTGGCCGTCCACCAGTGCGACGTTGTTGATGCCGAAGGACTCCTCCATCGGCGTCAGCTTGTACAGCTGCTCCAGGACCGCCTCCGGCACGAAGCCGTTCTTGATCTCGATGACCAGGCGCAGGCCGTGCTCGCGGTCGGTGAGGTCCTTGACGTCGGCGATGCCCTGGAGCTTCTTCGAGCCGACCAGGTCCTTGATCTTGGCGATCACCTTCTCCGGGCCGACCGTGAAGGGCAGTTCGGTGACGACGAGGCCCTTGCGGCGCGCGGTGACCGTCTCCACCGCGACCGTGGCGCGGATCTTGAAGGTGCCGCGGCCCGTCTCGTACGCGTCCCGGATGCCCGAGAGGCCGACGATCCGGCCGCCGGTGGGCAGATCGGGGCCCGGGATGTGCTTCATCAGGGCGTCCAGGTCGGCGCCCGGGGAGCGGATCAGATGGCGGGCGGCCGCGATGACCTCGGTGAGGTTGTGCGGCGGCATGTTGGTGGCCATGCCGACGGCGATCCCGGAGGAGCCGTTGACCAGCAGGTTCGGGAAGGCGGCCGGCAGCGCGACCGGCTCCTGCTCCTGGCCGTCGTAGTTGGGCGAGAAGTCGACGGTGTCCTCGTCGATGGACTCCGTCATCAGGCTCGCGGCCTCGGCGGCACGGCACTCGGTGTACCGCATGGCGGCCGGCGGGTCGTCGTTGCCCAGCGAGCCGAAGTTGCCGTGGCCGTCGACGAGCGGGACGCGCATCGAGAAGGGCTGGGCCATGCGCACCAGGGCGTCGTAGATCGACGCGTCGCCGTGCGGGTGCAGCTTGCCCATGACCTCGCCGACCACGCGGGCGCACTTCACATAGCCGCGGTCGGGGCGCAGGCCCATCTCGTTCATCTGGTAGACGATCCGGCGGTGCACCGGCTTGAGGCCGTCGCGGGCGTCGGGCAGGGCGCGGGAGTAGATGACCGAGTACGCGTACTCGAGGTACGAGCCCTTCATCTCGTCCACGACGTCGATGTCGAGGATCCGCTCCTCGTACGAGTCGTCGGGAGGCGGGGTCTTCGTGCTGCGGCGGGCCATCGCTGCCGGCTCCTCTTTTCTGGTCGCTCGCCTACGGGTCCCACAACGGCCCTTGGCTCACTCTTGCTGAGGCGTGAACGGAGTCTGACGCGGACCATTGTGGACCGCGGCACTGACAGTCCGGGCAAGGACCCGGCGGAGCCGCCCGGCCAGGCGCCGGCACAGCCCCTTGCTCACGGATGCCCGCAGGCTACGCGATCTCGCTCTGGGCGTACGTCGGGCGGGAACTTCGCCGGGCGTCCGCACGCTTGCATACAGTGGCAGGACCGGCAGGAAAACAGCTCTACAAACCGCGGTTTCCACGACCGCGACCGCGATCGAAGGGACGTACATGCCCATGGGTCACACGGCCACAGACCAGGCAGGCACCGGAGGCCTGACAGCAACGGAGCACCGCCTGGCCAACGGCCTGCGCGTGGTGCTCTCCGAGGACCACCTGACCCCGGTCGCGGCGGTGTGCCTCTGGTACGACGTCGGCTCGCGCCACGAGGTCAAGGGCCGGACCGGCCTTGCTCACCTTTTCGAGCACCTGATGTTCCAGGGCTCCGCCCAGGTCAAGGGCAACGGCCACTTCGAACTGGTCCAGGGCGCCGGCGGCTCGCTCAACGGCACCACCAGCTTCGAACGCACCAACTACTTCGAGACCATGCCGACCCATCAGCTGGAGCTCGCCCTCTGGCTGGAGGCGGACCGCATGGGCTCCCTGCTGGCCGCCCTCGACGACGAGTCGATGGAGAACCAGCGCGACGTCGTCAAGAACGAGCGCCGGCAGCGCTACGACAACGTCCCCTACGGCACCGCCTTCGAGAAGCTCACCGCGCTCGCCTACCCCGAGGGCCACCCCTACCACCACACCCCCATCGGCTCCATGGCCGACCTGGACGCGGCCACCCTGGAGGACGCCCGCGCGTTCTTCCGCACGTACTACGCGCCCAACAACGCCGTCCTGTCGGTCGTCGGCGACATCGACCCGGAGCAGACGCTCGCCTGGATCGAGAAGTACTTCGGCTCCATCCCCTCCCACGACGGCAAGCAGCCCCCGCGTGACGGCACCCTGCCCGACGTCATCGGCGAGCAGCTGCGCGAGGTCGTCGAGGAGGAGGTCCCCGCGCGCGCGTTGATGGCCGCCTACCGGCTGCCCCACGACGGCACCCGCGAGGCCGACGCGGCCGACCTGGCCCTCACCGTCCTCGGCGGCGGCGAGTCCTCCCGCCTCTACAACCGTCTCGTACGGCGCGACCGTACGGCCGTCGCGGCGGGCTTCGGCCTGCTGCGCCTCGCCGGAGCGCCCTCCCTGGGCTGGCTCGACGTCAAGACCTCCGGGGACGTCGAGGTGCCGGTCATCGAGGCGGCCATCGACGAGGAGCTCGCCCGGTTCGCTGAGGAGGGCCCCACGGCCGAGGAAATGGAGCGCGCCCAGGCCCAGTTGGAGCGCGAGTGGCTGGACCGGCTCGGCACCGTCGCGGGCCGCGCCGACGAACTGTGCCGCTTCGCCGTCCTGTTCGGCGATCCCCAGCTCGCCCTGACCGCCGTACAGCGCGTCCTGGAGGTGACCGCCGAGGAGGTCCAGGCGGTCGCCAAGGCCAAGCTGCGTCCCGACAACCGCGCGGTGCTGGTCTACGAACCGACCGCCCCCGAAGCCACTGCCGACCAGGACGAGAACGAGGAGGCGGCCCAGTGACCGAGCTCGCCGCGATGGACTTCCACCCCCAGCCCCAGGCCGGCGAGGCCCGGCCCTGGGCCTTTCCGGCCCCCACGCGCGGAGCGCTCGGCAACGGCCTGACCGTCCTGCGCTGCCACCGCCCCGGCCAGCAGGTCGTCGCCGTCGAGGTCCTCCTGGACGCGCCCCTGGACGCCGAACCGGCCGGCCTGGACGGCGTCGCCACGATCATGGCGCGCGCCTTCTCCGAGGGCACCGACAAGCACTCCGCCGAGGAGTTCGCCGCCGAGCTGGAGCGCTGCGGCGCCACCCTCGACGCGCACGCCGACCACCCCGGCGTGCGGATCAGCCTCGAAGTCCCGGCCTCCCGCCTCGCCAAGGCGCTCGGTCTGCTCGCCGACGCCCTCAGGGCGCCCGCGTTCGCCGACAGCGAGGTCGAGCGCCTCGTCCGCAACCGCCTTGACGAGATCCCGCACGAGCTGGCCAGCCCCTCCCGCCGGGCCGCCAAGGAGCTCTCCAAGGAGCTGTTCCCGGCCGACTCTCGCGTCTCGCGCCCGCGCCAGGGCACCGAGGAGACGGTCGAGAACATCGACTCCGCCGCCGTACGCGCCTTCTACGAGAAGCACGTCCGGCCCGCCACCGCGACCGCCGTGGTCGTCGGCGACCTCACCGGCATCGACCTCGACGCGCTGCTCTCGGACACCCTCGGCTCCTGGACCGGCTCCACGGCCGAGCCGCGGCCCGTGCCGCCGGTGACCGCCGACGACACCGGCCGGGTCGTCATCGTGGACCGCCCCGGCGCCGTCCAGACCCAGCTCCTGATCGGCCGTATCGGCGCCGACCGGCACGCGCGCGTGTGGCCCGCGCAGGTGCTCGGCACCTACTGCCTCGGCGGCACCCTCACCTCCCGCCTGGACCGCGTCCTGCGCGAGGAGAAGGGCTACACCTACGGCGTACGGGCCTTCGGGCAAGTCCTCAGGTCCGCCCCGGACGGCTCGGGCGCGGCGATGCTCGCCATCAGCGGCTCCGTGGACACCCCGAACACCGGCCCGGCGCTCCAAGACCTGTGGACGGTGCTGCGCACGCTCGCCGAGGGCGGTCTCACCGACGCCGAGCGGGACGTCGCCGTACAGAACCTCGTCGGTGTGGCGCCGCTCAAGTACGAGACCGCGGCGGCCGTGGCGAGCACCCTGGCCGACCAGGTCGAGCAGCACCTGCCGGACGACTACCAGGCGACGCTGTACCAGCAGCTCGCCGCGACCGGCACCGTCGAGGCCACCGCGGCCGCCGTGAGCGCCTTCCCCGTGGACCGGCTGGTGACGGTCCTGGTCGGCGACGCGGCGCAGATCAAGGCGCCCGTCGAGGCCCTCGGCATCGGCGAGGTCAAGGTCGTCTCCGCGGAGTAGGCACACGCGCGTGCGGGGCCCTGGTGACCGGAGCGTCACCAGGGCCCTTTGATGTCCGAATTGAGGAGGAGGTTGCCTGTCTGCCCTGTGGGATGTGCAACAAAGACCTTGATCCGTTTGGGGATGGGAAGAGCCCCCGCTTAGCGTCTTCCGGGCTGTCCGTCAGGCACCGCGCCGCATCCGCGGCACCGGACAGTCATCGCCGAGTCCCCGTCTGGCGCGAGCCAGGGGAGCCGGGGACCCATCCGCAGTCCCTGGGGTGAATCGGACGCCCGCGTCCGTAGGAGACCTTCCTGCTCCGAACCCGTCAGCTAACCCGGTAGGCGAGAGGGAAGGAAAGGACCAGCCACCACATGGCGTTCACCTGCGCCACCGGGAAGCACCGACGTCCCGGCCGGATGAAGCGCACCGCCGCCCGCGCGGCGGGAGTCGCGGCCCTGGCCACCACCGGCGTCATCGGCACCATCGCCGCCCCCGCGTTCGCCGCCGAGAACTCCGTCGAGCAGACCGGCCTCACTCCGGTCATCAGCGTCGGCGACACCGTCGCCGCCCAGATCGACGCCCAGGCCACCGCCCAGCAGGAGGCCGCCGAGCACAAGGCGGCCGTGGCGGCCGCGAAGAAGAAGGCCGCCGAGCGCGCCAAGGAGGAGCGCGAGGCCAAGGAGCGCGCCGCCCGCGAGGCCGAGCGCAAGCGCCTCAACGCCTTCGTCGCCCCGATCTCCGGCTCGTACATCTCCACCGGCTACAAGACCGGCGGCTCCCTGTGGTCCTCCGGCAGCCACACCGGCGTCGACTTCCACGCGGCCAGCGGCACCTCCGTGCACGCGGTCGGCCGCGGCACCGTCGTGGAGGCCGGCTGGGGAGGGTCGTACGGGAACCAGATCGTGATCAGGATGGCCGACGGCACGTACACCCAGTACGGCCACCTGTCGTCCATCGGCGTCTCGGTCGGCCAGTCGGTCACCCCCGGGCAGCAGATCGGCCTCTCCGGCGCGACCGGCAACGTCACCGGGCCGCACCTGCACTTCGAGGCCCGCACCACCCCCGAGTACGGCTCGGACATCGACCCCGTCTCCTACCTGCGCTCGCACGGCGTGAACGTCTGACGACGTACGGCGAGATCCATCACGAGCCCCGGCCGCCCCGGCCGGGGTTTTCGTCGTTTTGGGACCCCCGCTGTCCAAAAAATATCCCTGGATTCCGGCCCGGCATCGGAAATTCCGGCTCATTGCAATAGAGTCACGGAACACACGTCAATCGGCGACGTTTCACGGGGATTAAGACGGAGGTCGGACATGCGTATTCCGGCGCACTCGGTATGCACGGCGATCCGGGACGACATCGTCGCGGGTGTCTACGAGCGCGGGAGCCGGCTCACCGAGGAACTGCTCGCCCGCCGCTACGGCGTCTCCCGCGTCCCCGTCCGGGAGGCCCTGCGCACCCTGGAGGCCGAGGGCTTCGTGGTGACGCGGCGGCACGCGGGCGCGTGCGTCGCCGAACCGACCGAGCAGGAGGGTGCCGACCTCCTGGAGATGCGCATGCTCCTGGAGCCGCTCGGCGCCGCACGGGCCGCCCAGCGTCGCACCGAGGCCCATCTGAAGGTGCTGCGCGGGCTGGTCCGGCTGGGCCAGGAGCGGGCCAGGAGGGGCAACAGCGAGGATCTGCGCTCCTTGGGCGGCTGGTTCCACGAGACGCTCGCCCAGGCCTCGGGCAGCCCCGCGCTGTCCTCCCTGCTGACCCAGCTGCGCCACAAGATCGCCTGGATGTACGTCGTGGACGCGCCCGCCAACCCGGTGGAGTCCTGGGCGGAGCACGGCGCGATCGTGGACGCGGTGGCACGCGGGGACGGCGAGCGCGCGCGGGCGATCACGGCGCTGCACACCGAGCGCTCGGGCGCCGCGCACCGGCCGCGGTTCCCCGGGGGCGGCGACCGCGCGGAGCGTGTGAGGACCTCGCAACATTCTGTAAACGTGACCGGTCTGCGGCATTAACACGGGCGCCGTATACAAAGAGGGGGAAATTCGCGGGGGATTATTTCTGCTGCCCGCGAGAGTGGTGCGCGAGGGAAATGCGAAGGGCCCGCCCGATAATTCGGACGAGCCCCTCGGTGCTTTTTTGCGTGTGCGTTGCTCAGACGGTCTCGGGCAGTTCCTCGAGTCCCTCGGAGACGAGCTTCGCGAGCCGGTCGAGGGCCACGTCCGCGCCCTCCGCGTCGGAGGCGAGGACGATCTCCTCGCCGCCCTGGGCGCCCAGGCCCAGGACCGCCAGCATGGAGGCCGCGTTGACGGGGTTGCCGTCGGCCTTGGCGATCGTCACCGGGATACCTGCGGCCGTGGCGGCCCGGACGAAGATGGAAGCGGGGCGGGCGTGGAGGCCCTCGGCCCAGCCGACGTTGACGCGGCGCTCAGCCATGTGATGCTGCCCTTCGGTGTTCAGGGTTGTCTAGACCAGTTTCCCACACATGAAGCCACTCCGGAGGGGCCCGAAGTCCCTTCCGGGGCAGGCGGTCGGACCGCGGCCTCGGCCCGACCTCCGTCCTTGCGCGCCCGCGCGCGTTCTCCACAGGCTGCCTCGCGCCGTTGTCGTACGCGAGCCGTACTCTGGGGCCCATGCAGAGCGCGTCGGACCGGCACGAGTACCCCGCCCACTGGGAGGCCGACGTGGTGCTGCGCGACGGCGGCACCGCACGCATCCGGCCCATCACCGTCGACGACGCCGATCGCCTCGTCAGCTTCTACGAGCAGGTCTCGGACGAGTCGAAGTACTACCGCTTCTTCGCGCCCTACCCTCGCCTGTCCGCCAAGGACGTCCACCGCTTCACGCACCACGACTTTGTGGACCGGGTGGGTCTCGCCGCCACGGTCGGCGGCGAGTTCATCGCCACCGTACGCTACGACCGGATCGGCGCCGACGGAATGCCCGCGTCGTCCCCGGCCGACGAGGCCGAGGTCGCCTTCCTCGTCCAGGACGCCCACCAGGGGCGCGGTGTCGCCTCCGCCCTGCTCGAACACATCGGGGCCGTCGCCCGCGAGCGCGGCATCCGGCGCTTCGCCGCCGAGGTGCTGCCCGCCAACGTGAAGATGATCAAGGTGTTCACGGACGCCGGGTACACCCAGAAGCGCAGCTTCGAGGACGGCGTCGTCCGCCTGGAGTTCGACCTGGAGCCCACCGACCGCTCGCTCGCCGTGCAGTACGCGCGCGAGCAGCGCGCCGAGTCGCGGTCCGTGCAGCGGCTGCTCGCCCCCGGCTCGGTCGCCGTCGTCGGCGTCGGCCGCACCCCCGGCGGCGTGGGCCGCAGCGTGCTCACCAACATCCGGGACTACGGCTTCACCGGCCGCCTGTACGCCGTGAACAAGGCGTTCCCCGAGGGGCAGAAGGAACTCGGCGGCATCCCCGCGCACCGCTCGGTGCGGGACATCGACGGCCCCGTCGACCTCGCGGTCGTCGCCGTGCCCGCCGAGCACGTCCCCGAGGTCGTCGCCGACTGCGGGGCCCACGGCGTGCAGGGCCTCGTCGTGCTCTCCGCCGGGTACGCCGAGAGCGGTCCCGACGGGCGCGAGCGCCAGCGTGAACTCGTGCGGCACGCGCGCGCGTACGGCATGCGGATCATCGGGCCGAACGCCTTCGGGATCATCAACACCTCGGCGGACGTCCGGCTGAACGCCTCGCTCGCCCCCGAGGCGCCCCGCCCCGGCCGGATCGGCCTGTTCGCCCAGTCCGGCGCCATCGGCATCGCCCTGCTCTCCCGGCTGCACCGGCGCGGCGGCGGGGTCACCGGCGTCACCGGCGTGTCCACCTTCGTCTCCTCCGGCAACCGCGCGGACGTCTCCGGCAACGACGTCCTCCAGTACTGGTACGAGGACCCCGACACCGACGTCGTCCTCATGTACCTGGAGTCCATCGGCAACCCCCGCAAGTTCACCCGCCTCGCCCGGCGTACGGCGGCGGCGAAGCCGCTGGTCGTCGTGCAGGGCGCGGGAACCGCCCCGCAGGGACACGCCGTCCGCGCGACCCGGCTGCCGCACGCCACCGTGTCGGCGCTGCTGCGGCAGGCCGGCGTGATCCGCGTGGACACCATCACCGAACTGGTCGATACCGGCCTGCTGCTCGCCCGCCAGCCGCTGCCCGCAGGACCCCGGGTGGCGATCCTCGGCAACTCCGAGTCGCTCGGGCTGCTGACGTACGACGCGTGCGTGGCCGAGGACCTCAGGCCGACGCACCCGCTGGACCTGACGACGGCGGCCACACCGGAGGACTTCCACGCGGCCCTCGCGCGCGCGTTGGCGGACGACTCCTGCGACGCGGTGGTCGTGACGGCGATCCCGGCCGTCGGGGAGGGCATCGCCGAGGCGTCCGGCCCGGCCGGGTCCACCGGGGACGCGGCGCTGGCGGAGGCGCTGCGCTCGGCCGCCGAGCGGGTGCCGGGCAAGCCGGTGCTGGTGGTCCACGTCGAGCTGGGCGGCCTCGCGGAGGCCCTGTCGGCGGCGACGAGCACGGCACCGCAGGCCGCCACCGGCCCGGCGGCGATCCGTGCCGACCACCCCTTCCGCGCCCTGGACCGGCTCCGCGCCGTCCCGGCCCCCGAGGAGCCGCCCGCCCCGGAGAACGCCCCTCGCCTCATCCCCGCCTACCCCGCCGCCGAGCGCGCCGTGAAGGCCCTCGCCGACGCCGTCCAGTACGCCCAATGGCGACGCGAGGCGGCCGAGCCCGGCAAGGTTCCCGAGTCCATCGACGCGGCCATCGACGAGAAGGGCGCCGCCGCGCTGATCGACGGGCTGCTCACGCGCGGGCAGGGCCTCACCCTCGCCGCCGAGGACACCTGTGAACTGCTCGGCAAGTACGGCGTCCAGGTCCACCGCGCCCTGCCCGCCTCCACCCCCGACGCCGCCGTCGCGGCCGCCCGCACCCTCGGCTACCCGGTCGCCCTCAAGGCCACCGCCCCGCACCTGCGCCACCGCGCCGACCTCGGCGGCGTACGCCTGGACCTCGCCGACGAGGAGCAGCTGCGGCGGGCGTACGCCGAACTCGCCGAGTTCTTCGGCACCCCCGACGAACTGCGGCCCGTGGTCCAGGGGATGGCCCCGCGCGGGGTGGACACGGTGATCAGGGCGGTCATCGACCCGGCCGCCGGCGCGGTGCTGACCTTCGGGCTCGCCGGGGCCGCCTCGCAGCTGCTCGGCGACACCGGGCACCGGCTGATTCCGGTCACCGACCGAGAAGCCGCCTCTCTGGTCCGGTCGATCCGGACGGCCCCCCTCCTGTTCGGCTGGCGCGGCTCCGCCCCCGTCGACACACCCGCCCTGGAAGAGCTGTTGCTGCGGGTGTCCCGGCTGGTCGACGACCATCCCGAGGTCGTCGCGGTCACCCTGGAGCCGGTCGTCGTCGCCCAGCGCGGCCTGAGCGTCCTCGGCGCCTCCGTACGGCTCGCCCCGCCGCCCGCCCGCGACGACCTCGGCCCGCGCACGCTCCCCGCGTACTGACGCGTGTACTGACCGGCCGCGACCGGTGCCTCGCAGTCAGTGCGCCCCCGTAGGATGGACGTCATGGCCAAGACCAGTACGACGACCCAGGGGCTGCGCGCGGCGATCGAGCGCAGCGGCTACTACCCCGCCCTCGTGGCGGAGGCGGTGGAGGCCGCCGTCGGCGGTGACTCCATCAGGTCGTACCTGGTCCACCAGGAGACGACGTTCGACCAGAACGAGGTGCGGCGGCATGTGACCGTGCTGGTCCTCACCGGCAACCGCTTCATCGTCAGCCACACCGATGAGCAGGCCGCCGACAGCACGTCGCCGACGCCGTACGCCACCACCTCCACCGAGTCCGTGAAGCTCGGCCGGATCTCGTCCGTCGTGATCAGCCGTGTCGTCGCCAACCCGGAGCAGTACCAGCCGGGCACCCTGCCCCGCGAGGTCGTGCTGACCATCGGCTGGGGCGCCGTCTCCCGCATCGACCTGGAGCCCGCGGCCTGCGGCGACCCCAACTGCGAGGCGGACCACGGCTACACGGGCAACTCCACGGCCGACGACCTGAGCCTGCGCGTCAGCGAGGCCGGGGACGGCCCGGACACCGTGCGCCAGGCGCTCGCCTTCGCCCAGGCGATCTCCGAGGCGACCGCGGACGTCACCCGCTGATGGCGCAGCCCGCCTCCGCCTGGGACCACCCGGAACCCCTCGCCCTCGACACCGCCCCCGTCCCCGAGTACGGCAGCGGCTCCCTCGCCGACCTGCTGCCCACGCTCGCCGCCGGCATGGCCGTACCGGGCACGACCGCGGCGATCACCGAACTCACGCCCGCCGACCGGAACTGCGTGTTCCTGATCGACGGGCTCGGCTGGGAGCAGCTGAGGGCGCACCCGGACGAGGCGCCCTTCATGACCTCGCTGATCCCCACCTCGCGCGGCGGCACCGGCCGCCCGCTGACGACCGGCTACCCGGCGACCACCGCGACCTCCCTGGCCTCCGTCGGCACCGGCAAGCCACCGGGAGCGCACGGCCTGCCCGGCTACACCGTGCGCAACCCGGCCACCGGCGAGCTGATGAACCAGCTGCGCTGGCAGCCCTGGACCGCGCCGCACGTCTGGCAGCCGTACCCCACCGTCTTCCAAATCGCCGACCGGGCAGGGGTGCACGCGGCCCAGGTCTCCTCGCCCACCTTCCAGAACACCCCGCTGACCAAGGTCGCGCTGAGCGGCGGAACGTTCCACGGGCGACTGTCCGGCGAGGACCGCATGGACCTCGCGGCCCGGCAACTGGCCGAGGGCGACCGCTCGTTGGTCTACACGTACTACGCCGAGGTCGACGGCGCGGGCCACCGCTTCGGCGTCGACTCCGACACCTGGCGCGGGCAGTTGATGTACGTCGACCGGCTCGTCCAGCGCCTCGCCGAGCAACTGCCCCCGCGCAGCGCGCTGTACGTCACCGCCGACCACGGCATGATCGACGTCCCCTTCGACGAGCAGCACCGCATCGACTTCGACGAGGACTGGGAACTGCGCGCCGGGGTCGCCCTGTTGGGCGGCGAGGGCCGGGCCCGCCATGTGTACGCCGTGCCGGGCGCCGCGGGTGACGTCCTGACCTGCTGGCGCGAGGTGCTCGGCGAGCAGTTCTGGGTCGCCTCGCGCGAGGAGGCGATCGCCGCGGGCTGGTTCGGGCCGCCGGACGGCTTCGACGAGCGGGTGTACGACCGGATCGGCGACGTGGTCGCCGCCGCGCGCGACGACGTCCTCCTCATCGCCTCCGAGCGGGAGCCGAAGGAGTCGGCGATGGTCGGCAACCACGGTTCGATGACCCCCGCCGAGCAGCTGGTCCCGCTGCTCGAAGTACGCTCCTGAAGCCCGTCCTGTCCCCCCTTCGCCGAAAGGTGCTCGACTCACCATGCCCGAGCTGGTGTTCTTCTCCGGAACCATGGACTGCGGGAAGTCCACGCTGGCTCTCCAGATCGAGCACAACCGCTCGGCACGCGGTCTCCAGGGCGTGATCTTCACCCGCGACGACCGCGCGGGGGAGGGGAAGCTGTCCTCGCGGCTCGGTCTCGTGACGGAGGCGGTCGAGGCGGGGGTCGGCATGGACCTGTACGCCTATGTCGTCGCCGAGTTGGAGGCGGGCCGCAAGGTCGACTACCTCATCGTCGACGAGGCGCAGTTCCTGGCGCCGGAGCAGATCGACCAGTTGGCGTGCGCCGTCGACGATCTCGGCCTCGACGTCTACGCGTTCGGCATCACCACCGACTTCCGCACCAAGCTGTTCCCCGGCTCCCAGCGGCTCATCGAACTCGCGGACCGCATAGAGACGCTCCAGGTCGAGGCCATGTGCTGGTGCGGCGCCCGCGCCACGCACAACGCCCGTACGGTGGGCGGCGAGATGGTCGTCGAGGGCGAACAGGTCGTCGTCGGCGACGTCAACCGCCCCGCCGAGGAAGTCGGCTACGAGGTCCTGTGCCGCCGCCACCACCGCCACCGCATGACGAGCGTGTCGGAGTCGGTCACGACCTGAGGGCGGGGCGCACGGTCCATTCGCCTACGTCGTCGGAGAAGCCGCTGTCCATCGAGAACTGCACAGCCACGACCCGGGAGCCGTCGGGGACCTCGAAGGTGAGGTAGCCACGGGCCGACGAGCCAGGGCGGATGGTGACACTGCCGGGGAATTCCGGCCCCGCCGTCGTGGTCTCGAAGAGCGACGCGCTGAACCGCTGGTCGTCCTGGTCGATCACGGCCCCGGGTCCGGTTTGAACAGGGAGTTCTCCGCCCGCGCCGGATCGACGACCTTCGTTACGGTCACGTCCAGCTCCTCGCCCCCCTTGAAGCCCGGTCAGGCTCAACATGTCCCCGACATCCCCGTCGGCGTCCAAACCCGGTGTCCGGAGCAGCAGATACGACCATCGTCCGCCTGTACGGCGAGCCGGGACTGGTCAGTGGGGGAGTTCCAGGAGGGAGAAGCGGGCGCCCTCCGGGTCCGAGACCGTGGAGGCGCGGCCGTGGGGGGTGTCGCGGGGTGGGGTCAGGACGTGGCCGCCGAGGTCCACCAGAAGGTGGGTCGTGGCGTCCGCGTCGGCCACCTGGAAGTACGTCATCCAGTGCGGCCCCCGGTCGCGGGGCAGGGCCGTGCCGGCGCCGTGGATGCCGGCGACCGGGCGGCCGTCGGCAAGGAGCGTCACGTCGTCGGAGTCGGCGGAGACGACCGGCTCCTCCGCGTAGTCGAACACCGTTTCGTAGAACTTGGCCACACTCGCCGACTCGAAGGTCACCAGCTCGTGCCAGACGGGAGTCCCCGGCACCCCCGTGACCGACGTGCCCAGATGCCCCGCCGCCTGCCACACGCCGAACACCGCGCCCGCCGGGTCGGAGCCGATCACCAGCCGCCCCGCCTCCCCGGCGTCCAGCGGCCCCACCCCGACCGTGCCGCCGCACAGCCGTACCGTCTCGGCCGTCAGGTCCACGTCGTCGGAGGCGAGATACGGCGTCCAGGCGATGGGCAGATGCCGGTCCGGCGGCAACTGGCCGATCCCGGCGACGTCCTCGCCGTCCAGCAGCGCCCGCACGTACGGCCCGAGCTGCTGCGGTCCCGGCACGAACTCCCAGCCGAACAGCGACCCGTAGAACTCCTGGGTCGTGGCCACCCCGTGCACCATCAGGCTCACCCAGCAGGGCGTGCCGGGTGTGTGCCGAGCGTGCGGGGCGGCCGACCCCTGTGTCCCGGTCATCGTCACTCTCTCCTCGGCCTCTCTTGGTGGCCGTGTCGCGTCCGCCGTCCGGATCTCCGTGCCGATGCTCGCACCACCGGCGCCCACGCGCGCTCCGGGCGCGCCGCCCGCGGGATGCCCGTACGGCGCCCACGGACGGCCGTCGGCTGTACAGCATGTGCCCGATCCCGTACGCCTCGTGACCGGGCCTGTCCGGCGGAGCAGAGTAGCCGGACATGGAGGAGGCGGCCACCCCGTGCGCAAGGATGGTGGCCATGAACGCCATCATCTCCGCATCCGAACTCGTGAGCGACCTGGCGGGGGCCAACCCGCCGGTCCTGCTCGACGTCCGCTGGCAGTTGAGCGTCCCCGGCACCCAGGCGCCTTTCGACGCCCGGGCCGCGTACGCGGCCGGCCACCTCCCCGGCGCGGTCTTCGTCGACCTGGACAAGGAGCTGGCGGGCCCGTCCGTCGGCCGCGGTCGCCACCCGTTGCCCGACCTCGCGGTGTTCGGAGCCGCGATGCGCCGGGCGGGTGTCTCCGCGGCCAGGCCGGTCGTCGTGTACGACGGCGGACAGGGCTGGGCGGCCGCCCGCGCGTGGTGGCTGCTGCGCTGGACGGGTCACCCGGACGTGCGGGTCCTCGACGGCGGGTTGCCCTCCTGGGAGGGACAGCTCCAGTCCTCTGTGCCGGGTCCGGCCCCCGCCGAGGGCGACTTCGAACCGGTGCCGGGCGCGACGGGCCTCCTGGACGCGGACGCCGCCGCGGCGCTGGCCCGCAGCGGTGTGCTGCTGGACGCCCGCGCGGGGGAGCGGTACCGCGGCGAGGTCGAGCCGATCGACCGGGTCGGCGGCCACATCCCGGGCGCCCGCTCCGCGCCGACCACCGACAACGTGGGCCCCGACGGCCGTTTCCGCCCCGCCGAGGACCTGGCCGCCCGCTTCAAGTCCCTGGGCGCCGACGGCGGCACCGAGGTCGGCGTCTACTGCGGCTCCGGGGTCTCCGGCGCCCACCAGGTGCTCGCGCTGGCGGTCGCGGGTGTGGACGCGGCGCTGTACGTCGGTTCGTGGTCCGAGTGGTCCTCGGACCCGGAGCGGCCGGTGGCGGTGGGCCCCGACCCGCAGTGACGTGACAAACAGGGCCGCGCTCGACGAGCGCGGCCCTGATCGTCGTACGACGGACTACTCCTGCTTCTTGCGCCGGGTCCCGAACACGATCTCGTCCCAGCTCGGGACCGCCGCACGGCGGCCCGGGCGGACGCCGTCGGCCTCAGCCTGGCGGTCGGTGGCGCCGATCAGACGGTCCCGGTGGGCGCTCACCGAACGCGGCATCAGGACGTCCGCGTAGGCGGAGCCGGCCGAGGCCGCGGGAGCCGGCGGCTCCTCCGCCTGGTGAAGTCCGTGAAGGGGTCGCCGTCGATGACGGTCAGGTCGGCGCGCCGGCCCTGCTCGACCGTGCCGAGGTCGCGGTCGAGGCCGAAGAGG
>NZ_JBEYVC010000198.1:0-19557 GCF_040643855.1 Streptomyces sp. NPDC047072
CCCGAACTGGAGGCGCAGTACCTCCAGTTCGGCCGCTACCTGATGATCGCCGGATCGCGCGGGAGCCTGCCGCTCAACCTCCAGGGGCTGTGGCTCGACGGCAACGACCCCGACTGGATGGGCGACTACCACACCGACATCAACATCCAGATGAACTACTGGGCGGCCGACCGCACCGGCCTCTCCGCGTGCTTCGACGCCTTCACCGACTACTGCGTGGCCCAGCTCCCGTCCTGGACCGACCTCACCCGCCGGCTGTTCGACGACCCCCGCAACCGCTACCGCAACTCCACGGGGAAGAACGCCGGTTGGACGGTCGCCATCTCCACCAACCCCTTCGGCGGAGGCGGCTGGTGGTGGCACCCGGCGGGCAACGCCTGGCTGTGCAACTCGCTGTACGAGCACTACGAGTTCACGGCCTCTCGCGCCCATCTGGCCAAGATCTACCCGCTGTTGAAGGGTGCCTGCGAGTTCTGGGAGGCACGCCTGCTGACCATGACCCTTCCCGGCACCTCGCGGGAGGTGCTCGTCGCCGACAATGACTGGTCGCCCGAACACGGCCCGCTGGACGCCAAGGGCATCACCTACGCCCAGGAACTCGTGTGGGCGCTGTTCGGCAACTACTGCGCGGCGGCCGCCGAGTTGATGAAGGACTCCGCGTTCGCCGACACGATCGCGGGCCTGCGCAAGCGCCTCTACCTGCCGGTGGTCAGTCCCGAGACGGGCTGGCTGGAGGAGTGGATGTCGCCCGAGAACCTCGGCGAGACCACCCACCGGCACCTCTCCCCGCTCGTCGGCCTCTTCCCCGGCGACCGGATCCGCCCCGACGGCTCCACCCCGGCCGACATCGTCGAGGGCGCCACCGCCCTGCTCACCGCACGCGGCATGGAGAGCTTCGGCTGGGCCAACGCCTGGCGCAGCCTCTGCTGGGCCCGCCTCAAGAACGCCGACCGCGCCTACCAGCTGGTCGTCAACAACCTCCGGCCCTCCACCGACGGCAGCAACGGCACCGCCTTCAACCTGTTCGACATCTACCAGGTGGAAAAGGGCCGCGGAATCTTTCAGATCGACGCGAACCTGGGTACTCCAGCGGCGATGATCGAGATGCTGCTCTACTCCCGCCCCGGCCACCTGGAACTCCTGCCCGCCCTGCCCGACGCCTGGGCCGCCTCCGGCTCCCTCACGGGAGCGCACGCACGCGGCGGCTTCGTCGTCGATCTACGCTGGCGGAATGGCACACCGACCGAGGCACGCATCCGCAGTACCGGCGGCCGCACCACGACGGTCGCGTACGGAGGGACCCCCCGCACCGTGACGCTGCAGCCGGGAGCCACCGTGACCATGAAGGATCTGGCCCGGTGAGCGGCCGTCCCGCCCGCGCGGGCCGCCTCCTCGCCGTCACGGTCGCCGCGGCCGCCCTCCAGTCCACTCCCACCCAGGCGCTGGGGAGCCCGCCCGACGGCGTCGTCACCTGGGGCACGAGTGCCGACCACATCGGCGACGCGGTGGCCGACCGCGGCTACCGCATGGTCGTCCACACCAGCGTCGGCGGCCGGGACGCACGGGTCCGCCTCTCCAACGCCTTCGGCGACCGGCCGGTCACCTTCGACAGCGTGTACGCCGGTCTTCAGCAGGAGGGCGCCGCCCTGGTGCCCGGCAGCAACCGGCGGCTCACCTTCGACGGCTCGTCCACCGTCACCGTGCCGGCGGGCTCCGTGGTCTACAGCGATCCGCGGCCCGGCCGACTGCCCGCCGGTTCGAACCTGGTCGTCAGCCTCCACACCCCGGACGCGGCGGGTCCGGTCACCGGCCACTGGATGGCGATGCAGACGTCGTACGTCACCCGGGGCGACCACACCGCCGAGACCGCGGCGACCCACTGGACCGGCACCGTCGGCTCCTGGTTCTACCTCGACGCGGTCTCGGTGCACCCCGCTCCCGGCACCGGCGCCGTGGTCGCGCTCGGCGACTCCATCACCGACGGCTGGCACTCCACCACCGACGGGAACCGCCGCTGGCCCGACTACCTCGCCCGCCGCCTGGTCAAGGCCGACAGCACGGTCAAGGGCGTGGCCAACGAGGGGATCTCCGGCAACAAGGTGCTCGCCGACGGAGCCGGTGAGAGCGCTCTGAACCGGCTGGACCGGGACGTGCTCTCCCATCCGGGCGTACGGACGGTGTTCGTCTTCGAGGGCGTCAACGACATCAAGGCGCACACCGGCGTCACCGCACAGGACCTGATCGACGGCTACCGCGAGATCGCCGACCGGGCCCACGACGCCGGCACATGCGTGGTCGTCTCCACCGTCGCGCCGTTCAAGGGCTGGCCCGAATGGGACCCGGCGGGCGAGGCCGTACGCCAGGAGGCCAACGCGTATATCCGTGGCCACAGCGGGGACTTCGACGCCGTGGCCGACTTCGACCGTGTGCTGCGCAGCCCCTACGACCACGAGCGGATGCTGCCCGCCCTCGACGGCGGCGATCACATCCACCCCAACGACAAGGGCATGCAGGCGATGGCGGACTCCGTCGACCTGAACTCTCTGGAGTGCGCGAGGAGTTAGTCCCGGGCCGTCGTCTCCGGGGAGATCAGACCCTCCCGGTAGGCGACGGCCACGGCCTCGGTGCGGCTCGCGGCGCCCAGCTTGGCGAGGATGTTGGAGACGTGCACGCTCGCCGTCTTCCCGCTGATGAACAGCTCCTCGCCGATCTGCCGGTTGCTGCGCCCGAGCGCCAACAGCCCCAGTACGTCCTGCTCGCGGGAGGTCAGGACGGACTCCGCGGGGGAGGCGCCGACGGACAGCCGGCCCCGCCGGATCAGTTCGTCCACCTGCCCGAGCAACACCGTGGCGTCCAGCCGGACGGCAGTCTCCCGTACCGCCCGGGCCTCGCGGGCGGCCTCCTCCCGGCGGTCGGCGGACAGGAGCGCCTCGGCGTACCGCAGCCGACAGCGCGCCGGCTCGTACACGTCACCGAAGTCGAACGCGGCCACCGCCTTCTCCCAGGCCGCCGCGTCCGGCCCCGACACGGCCCGCAGCCACTCCGCCTCGGCCCGCGCCAGCCACGCCTGTCCCTCCGGGCCCTGAGGGGTGCCGTTCTCGCCGTGCCGCGCGGTCTCCCGCGCCAGCTCGACGAGCTCGTCCGCGCTCTCCGCTCAGCCGCTCGCGCCGGCCTCGTCGCCGCCGCGGCGCAGCCCGTCGGCCCGGTCGGCGACCGCCGACAGCGCGAGCGCGGCGAGCCGGACGGACACGTCGGGTCGGGTGCCCGCGTCGTCGGTGAGCGCGGCCACACTCGACCGCACCCGCTCCAAGGCCGCCTCCGCGTCCCCCTCCAACGCCGCCGCGTCGGTCAGGACGATGCTCGCCACCAGCGTCGCCATCCAGTCGAACGGCCCCTCCGACAGCGCCCGCGCCCGGTCCACGACCGTGAAGTCCCCCCGCGCGAGCGCCACGTACAGCGCGGGGCCCATGGTGTACCCGCCGACCGCGGGCAGCAGTTCGACATCGGCACGCGCGGCAGCGAGACACTCGTCCCAGCGGCCCAGTATGTACAGCACGAGCAGTCGCAGATGGCGCATCGCCATCGGATACGGCGACCAGAGCAGCCGGGCACCACGGGCCCGGTCCAGCCCCTCGGTCAGCCAGGACACGCACTCGTCCAGGTTCCCGCACTCGTAGCAGCCCATGGCGAGGTTGAACAGCGCGCGGGTCTCCACCGACGCGTTGCCCGCGCCCCGCGCCAGCTCACGCGCCTCCTTCAGCCGCTTGCGCCCCGCCGCCGAACGGCGGCCGCCGCCCTCCATGTTGGCGAGCGTGATCAGCAGATCCGCGTGGGCGTCGGCCACCCCCAGCTCCTCGGCGACCGGCTCGGCCCGCCGGGCGACCTCCAGGGCCTCCTCGGTCCTCCCGGCCTGGCGCGCCACCAGCACGTGCGTGGCCGCCGCCCAGACCCAGGTGGGCGAGGGCGGTTCGGCCGGAATCATGGCGAGCGCCTGACTGCTGTGCGCGAAGGCGGCCGTCAGGCTGTCGACCTGCATCAGGTTCCCGGCGAGCGTGTAGCGGACCCGGGCGGCGAGTTCGGTGTCCGTCCCCTGGCCGACTCCGGCGAGCGCGGCCCGGGACAGCGCCACCGCCCGGTGCGCCTCCCCGGCGTGTGCGGCCGCCGCGGAGGCGCGCAGGGTCAGCGTCACCCGGTCCATGCCGTCGCCCGCGGGCCGCGCGGACGACTCCACCGCCGACCACAGATCGAGGGCCGCCTCCAGATGCCGTAGCTCCTCCGCCGGGGCGCCCACCCGGTGCGCGTGGTCGGCGGCCTCCAGCGAGGCGGCGAGCGCCCTGGCCAGGTCATGACTGGCCCGATAGTGGTGGGCCCGCTCGGCGGCGCACTCGGGCGGGCTCCCGGGCTCGTCGAGGAACCGCGCGAACGCGCCGTGCAGACGCGCCCGCTCGCCGGGCAGCAGATCCGCGTACACCGCCTCCCTGGCCAGCGCGTGCCGGAACTCGTACGTGTCCCCGGCACCGGGCACGAGCACCTGCCGCCCGATCGCCTCCCGCAGCGCCGTCTCCAGCACCTCCTCGGGCAGGCGTACGGTGCCCCGCAGCAGATCGTGCTCGACACGGCGCCCGGCGACGGCGGCGGTGCGCAGCACCTGCTGGGCGGTGTCCGACAGCTGCTCGAAACGCAACAGCAGGACGTCGGCGAGCCCGCTGGGCACCCCGGCGACGCCGCTGTCGGTGGCGGCGAGCAACTCCTCCGCGTAGAAGGCGTTGCCCTCGGCCCGCTCGACGATCCGCCGCACGGTGTCCTCCGGCAGCGGCCCCGCCCCGAGCGCCCGCACCAGCCGCGCCACCTCGGTGTCGGGCAGCGGCCGCAGCTCCAGCCGCTCGACCCCGGGCAGCCGCACCAGCTCGGCGAGCAGGGGCCGCAGCGGATGGCGCCGGTGCAGATCGTCGGCCCGGTACGACCCCAGCACCGCCAGCCGATGGCTGAGCACACCCCGGCTCAGCAGGAACCGCAGCAGATCCCGGGACGACTGGTCGGCCCAGTGCAGGTCCTCCAGCACGAGCAGCAGGGGAGCGATGTCCGAGAGATCGGCGAGCAGCCCGGCCATCCCCTCGAACAGCTGGAGCCGGGAGTCCTGAGCGGACTCCCCGCCACCGCCCAGCAGCCGCTCGACGACGGGCCGGGCCGCCAGAGCACCACGGCACCGCTCGTCCGAGGCGAGCTGCCCGAGGATCTCGGTGAACGGCAGATACGGCAGCCCGACATCCCCGAGATCGACACAGTGCCCGGTGAGCACGGTCATCCCGTCGCGGGCCGCCTGCCCGGAGACCTCGTCGAGCACCCGGGTCTTGCCGACCCCCGCATCCCCGGAGATCAGAACAGCCCGCGCCTCCCCGTCCCGGGCACGCTCCAGCACATGAGCAAGACGGGACAGCTCATCGGAGCGCCCGATGAACGGAGAGGCAAAGGAGGGCAGAGGCACTGGAACATCCTGTCACTGAACCCACCTGGAAAGGGGCGCGGGGAACTGCGCGACCAGCCACAACGCACCCGCACCCAGAACTCAACGCCGAAGAACCCGAGCCCAGTCATCCGGAACCCGCCCCGCAGGGCCAGGCGAAGGCTGATCGACCGGATGACTCCCCGGCGACGCAAGAGACGGCCCCGACTCGAACATCTCGCGCGTCTCGAAGTTCCAGAACCACTCCTCACCCGGCTCGAAACTCTGCACGAACGGATGCCCGGTCTCCCGGAAATGCCCGGTCGCGTGCTTGGACGGCGAGGAGTCGCAACACCCCACATGCCCGCACTCCGCACACCGCCGCAGATGGAACCACCACCCACCCGCCGCGTCGCACTCCACACACCCGTCCCCACTCGGCGGCACGGAGGCCGAGATCCCCTTCAACTCCGTCATACCGACTCCTCGTTCGTGTCGTTCCCGGCAGCCGTGAGAGGCAGCAGCACCTGGAACCGTGTGTCCCCCGGCGACGACTCCACCTGCAACGTCCCATGGTGCTTGTTGACGACGATCCGCCAGGAGATGTCCAGCCCCAGCCCGGTCCCCTCACCCACCGGTTTCGTCGTGAAGAAGGGATCGAAGATCCGCCCGCGGATGTCCGCGGGGATCCCGGGCCCGGTGTCCCCGAACTCCACCAGCAGCCGGTCGTGGTCCAGCCGCGTCCGCACGGTCAACGTCCCTTCCCCGCCGACGCTGTTGATGGCGTGCACCGCGTTGTCGATGAGGTTGGTCCACACCTGGTTGAGCTCGGCCGGGTAGCAGGGCACCTTCGGCACCGTACGGTCGTACGCCTTGACGACCTTGATCTGCTGCCCGATCTTCCCGGAGAGCATCAGCAGGGTGCTGTCGAGGAGGTCGTGCACGTCGGCCACCTGGTACGGCGCCCGGTCCAGCTGGGAGTACTGCTTGGCCGCGTCGACGAGATGGGAGATCCGGGCCGTGGAGTCGTTGATCTCGTCCATCAACAGCTCGGTCTCGACGGTGTAGTTGAGCCAGCCGATGGCGTTCGGCAGCATGTCCTCGTCGAGGGCGGCCGCGACCTGGTCCAGCCAGTCCACGTCCAGTCCGGCCTGCACGAAGCTGGGCGCGATCCGCCAGCCCTCCTGGATGCCGTGGTCGTCGAGCCAGTCGGCGAGTTCGTCCTCCCGGTCGGAGGCCTCCAGCGGGCTCAACGTCGGTGCCTTGGCGACGCGTTCGGCGGTGCGTTCCTGGATGTCGATCAGGTTGGCCATGGTCTCGGGCGTGTAGGAGCCCTGGGCGATGATGCCGAGCTTGTGCCGCATCTTGCCCACCCGCTCGCGCAGGGTCTCCGTCGCGCGGACGGCGGCCGCCGCGGGGTTGTTGAGCTCGTGCGTGAGCCCGGCCGACAACGAGCCCAGCGCCAGCAGCCGTTCGCGCTGCCCGATGGCCCGCTGGGCGCTCTTCGAGCCGAAGAACAGCCCCTCCAGCAGATGGACCGCCATGGGGAACCACTCCTCCATGAAGCCCGCGAACTGCTCCGCGGGCACCACGAAGAACCGCGAAGTGTCCGTCACCCGCATGGAGTTGCTGTAGATCTGCGGTACCCGCTCACCCAGGTAGGCCTGCACGGCTCCCGCGTACACCCCGCGCTGCGAGGTCCGGGAGACCTCGATGTCGTCGCCGCCGACCCGGCGGGAGAGCACGACGGTCCCCTCGATGAGCACGTAGAAGCAGGTGGCGGGATCACCCTCGGTGAAGACCGGCCCCGGCTCGAAGCGCTCGACCCGGCCCGCACTGCACAGCTGCCCCAACTGCTCGGCGGACAGCTTCTCGAACAGGAACAGCGACCCGATCTCCTCGGGGCTGCACGGCAGCACCTGGCCGCTCACGACTGCTCCAGATACCGGTGGACGAGCATCACGGCCATGGCTCCCTCTCCGACGGCGGACGCGACCCGCTTCGCGGACTCGGCGCGCGCGTCGCCCGCGACGAACACGCCCGGAATGTTGGTCTCCAGGTGGTACGGCGGCCGGTCCAGCTCCCAGTCCGCCGGCGGCCGCCCGTCGGGGGTGAGGTCGGGCCCGGCGAGGATGAACCCGTGCTCGTCGCGCAGCACCGTGCCGTCCAGCCAGCCGGTCAGCGGGGCCGCGCCGATGAACACGAACATCCACTGCGCGTCGACGAGTTCGGTCTCCCCGGTGTCGACGTCGCGCAGGGTCAGCTGCTCCAGATGGTCCGAGCCGTGCGCCGACTCCACGACGGTCCGCGCCCGGACGGAGATGTTCGGGGCCTCGTTGATCTGCTGGATCAGGTAGTGCGACATCGACGCGGCGAGGTCGGGACCGCGCACTAGCAGCGTGACCGACTTGGCGCCCCGGGACAGGTACATCGCCGCCTGTCCGGCCGAGTTGGCGCCGCCGACGATGTAGATGTCCTGCCCCTGGCAGGAGGCGGCCTCGGTCAGCGCGGAGCCGTAGTACACCCCGCAGCCGGTCAGGTCGGTACAGCCGGGCGCCTCCAGCTGCCGGTACGACACGCCGGTCGCCAGGATCACGCTGTGCGCGGCGACCGCCGACCCGTCCGAGAACCGTACGGTCCGCGCGGCCCCGTTGATCTCCAGTCCCGCCACCTCGCGCGCGGTGAGGATCTCGGCGCCGAACTTCGCCGCCTGGCGCCGGGCCCGGTCGGTGAGCTGGGCGCCCGAGACCCCGTCCGGGAAGCCCAGGTAGTTCTCGATCCGTGAGCTCTGCCCGGCCTGCCCGCCGGTCGCCGACCGCTCGACCAGCACGGTCCTGAGCCCCTCCGAGGCGCCGTACACCGCCGCCCCGAGCCCGGCCGGGCCGCCGCCGATGACGACGAGGTCGTAGAAGTCGGCGGTGGGCGTGGTCGCGAGCCCCACATGGGCCGCGAGGTCGGGTGCCTCCGGCTCGACCAGGGGCGTGCCGTCCGGGGTGATCACCACCGGCAGCCGCTGCCCGTCCTGCCCGGCGGCGGACAGCAGCCGCTGCCCCTCGGGCTCGTCGGTGGAGTACCAGCGGTAGGGCACCTGGTTGCGGGCCAGGAACTCCCGCACGTCCGAGGAGCGCGCCGACCAGCGGTGCCCGACCACCTTCGTCGCCGGCACCGGGCGGTACTCACTGCACCGCCACGCCTCCAGGAGGTCGTCGAGGACCGGGTAGAGCTTCTCCTCGGGCGGGTCCCAGGGCTTGAGGAGGTAGTGGTCGAGGTCGACGACGTTGATCGCGTCGATCGCCGCGTTGGTGTCCGCGTACGCGGTCAGCAGCACACGGCGGGCCCCCGGATACACGTCCAGGGCCTGTTCGAGGAACTCGATGCCGTTCATCTGCGGCATGCGGTAGTCGGCCAGGATCACCGCCACGAGGTCGCCGCGCAGCTTCAGCTCCCGCAGCGCCTCCAGCGCGGACTCGCCCGACTCCGCGCGCACGATCCGGTACGACTCGCCGTAGCGCCGCCGCAGATCGCGGGCGACGGCACGGGAGACCCCCGGGTCGTCGTCCACGGTCAGGATGACGGTCCGCGCCGATTCGGCGGCCTGTGCCATACGTCTCCCACCCCGAGCGGTCGGTACAAGGGCGCGGTGTCCCCGTTGTCACCGGCCCGGTCCAGGCCATCGTATGTTCGAGCGCCCCGCCGCGCGCGGGTATGGCTGTCCCTGCCGGTGTCAGGCTCGGCGCGGGGCCAACACGCAGAACTCGTTCCCCTCGGGGTCCTGGAGCACCACCCACGGTTCGTCGCCGGTCTGGCCGATGTCCGCGCGCCGTGCGCCGAGGGCGAGCAGGCGGGCCACCTCGGCGTCCTGGTCGTCCGGCCGGAAGTCCAGGTGGAGCCGGTTCTTGACGGTCTTGCCTTCCGCCGCCGTCCCGAAGAGCAGGCCCGGCAGCCGGTCCTTCTCGGGCCGGATCTCGTACTCCTCGGGGCCGTCGTCCACGACCACCCAGCCCAGCGCCTCCGCCCACCAGCGCCCGAGCGTCTGAGGGCCGGCCGCGTCGACGATGACCTGTTCCCATTCCAGTGCCATGTCGGCAGCGTAGTGAAGACTGGGCTGCGAGGATCTGACCGCGAACAGGGAGGCCGGCGCATGACGCGCGCGATCACCGCAGGTGTCGACGGAACCGAGGAGAGCCTCGCCGCTCTCGGCTGGGCGGCCCGGGAGGCGGTCCGGCGGGGGCTGCCGCTGCGGGTGGTGCACGCCTGGCGGTTCCAGCCGTACGAGGGGATCGACGCGGGGGACCGGGACACCCAGGCCGGCTGGGCGCGGACCGCCGTGGAGGAGTCGGTCCGGGCCGTCGCCGGGCGCCACGAGGGGCTCGACGTGCGCACCGAGGTCGTCGAGGGCGCCGACGTCGACGTGCTGGTGGCCGCGGCGGCGGAAGCCGAGTTGCTGGTGCTGGGCTCCCGCGGGCACGGCCCGGTCGTCGGCTTCCTGCTGGGCTCGGTCGGCCAGCAGGTGATCGCCGAGGCCGCCCGGCCCGTCGTCCTGGTGCGCGCGGGCGACCAGGCCGCCGGAGAGGCCGCGGGGCGCGAGATCGTCGTAGGACAGGAGGGCGAGCCCGAGGACAGTGCCGACGCGCTGCGGTTCGCCTTCGAGACGGCGGCGGCACGCGGGGCCACCGTGCGTGCCGTGCGGGCCTGGACGCTGCCGCCTGTCTTCGCCTACAGCCCCGGCTCGATGAAGCTGCTCGACGAGGCCGGCGGCCTGGAGCCGTACGAGAAGACCGCCCTGGCCTCGGCCCTCCAGCCGCTGCGGGAGAGCTTCCCCGACGTGCCGGTCGTCGAGCACGTCGAGATGGGCAGCGCGGGGCAGGTGCTGCTGTCGGTGGCGGCGCGGGCCCAGCTGATGGTCGTCGGCCGCCGGGCCCGCCGCACCGCGGTGGGCGCCCGGATCGGCTCGGTCGCCCACGGTGTGCTGCACCACGCGGACTGTCCGGTGGCCGTGGTGCCGCACCTGTGAGTCAGCCGGGTCGAGTCAGTCCGCCACCGTGGGTTCGAGCGTCTCGCGCGCCTTGGGCAGGATGTTCTCGATGTAGTCCTTGACCGCGATGTCGATGCCGATGTCGTGCTGCGCCCGCTCCGACAGGTACCAGCGGTGCTCCAGCAGCTGGTGGTAGATCTCGGCCGGGTCCATCGTGCCCCGCAGCTCCAGTGGCACGGCCCGCACGGTGGGCCGGAAGACGTCCCGCACCCACCGGTGGGCCAGTACCTCGGGGCGGGCGCCGAGCGGGTCGCCCGGGGCGTAGTCGTCCTGGGTGGCCATCCAGCTCTCCAGGTCGGTGAGCAGCCGCCGGGCCTGGTTCTCCTCGGTGTCGAGGCCGGTCAGCCGCAGGAGCTGCCGCTGGTGGTGCCCCGCGTCCACGACCTTCGGCACGAAGGTGACCGTGTCGCCGTTCGCGGCGTGCTCGATCTGCATCTCGGCCACGTCGAAGCCGAGTTCGTTCAGGCGCCGGATCCGCCGCTCGATGAAGTGGTACTTGCCCGCCGGATAGACGGAGGTCCGGGTGAGCTCGTCCCACAGCCTCCCGTACCGCGCGCAGATCTCCATGCCGAACTCGATCGGGTCCACGGAGGGGTGCAGCGCCCCGGAGGCCTCCAGGTCGAGCAGCTCGCCGCTGATGTTGACGCGGGCCAGATCCAGGTCGTAGTCCCGCTGGCCGGGGCTGAGCTGCGGATGCAGGTCGCCCGTCTCGGCGTCCACGAGGTAGGCGGCGTAGGCGCCCGCGTCGCGCCGGAAGAGGGTGTTGGACAGCGAGCAGTCGCCCCAGGCGAACCCGGCCAGGTGCAGGCGCACCAGGAGGACCGCCAGGGCGTCCATCAGGCGGTGCATGGTGGCCGGGCGCATGGTCGTCTCGAACATCGAGCGGTACGGCATCGAACCGCCCAGATGCCGGGTGATCAGCACCGGCTCCAGCGGGGTCTCGTCCTCGCCGGCGCGCCCGGTGACCACGGCCAGCGGGTCGACCGCGGGGATGCCGAGCCGGTCCAGGTCGCGCAGCAGCTCGTACTCGCGCAGCGCGGGGCGCTCGGCCAGCTCCTTGACGGCGATGACCTCGTCGCCGGCGCGGGCGTAGCGCACCACGTGGCGCGATATGCCGCGCGGCAGCGGGACCAGGTACTCGTCCGGCCACTCCTCCAGGGGGAGGTGCCACGGCAGTTCGAGCAGGAGCGCGGGGTGCTCGGGATTGGTGGCGCTGATCTGCAGTGCCATGGGTGGTTCGTCCTTGCCTCGCCGGTGATCGTCACCTCACCTTAGAGCGCCCGGTCCCTGGCCTGAAGTGCCGCTTCACGGAGTGGACCGCGGTGGGCCGGGCCGTGGCCGGGCAGCAGCAGGTCGCCCTCCAGTTCCGCGTAGACGTCGAGGGAGGCGACCGTACGGGCGCGCTCGTGGTGGAACATGTCGGGCAGCAGCTGGGGGCCCTTGGCGCGCGAGGTGGGGTGGCCGCTGACCAGGCCGTCGCCGGAGACCACAGCGCCGAGCGCGGGGAGGTGGAAGGCGCAGTGGCCGTCGGTGTGACCGGGCGTGTGCACGGGGACCGGTCTGCCCGGCAGGTCGAGCGCGCCCTCGGTGGGGAACGGCTGCGGGGCGGCTACCGGCACATGGGCGGTGCCGCCCGAGCGGATCGCGTGCACCGACCAAGGCAGCACCCCGGGCCGCCAGCCGTTCTTGAACACGGTCCCGACGCTGACCTGGTGCAGGAAGTCCCGCCGTGCGTGCGGGACTTCGGCCTCGTGCAGGTAGACCGGCATGCCGTACGCGCTGCGCAGGAACTCGGCCGAGCCCAGATGGTCGTTGTGGGCGTGGGTGATGAGGACGGCGGTCACGGCCTCCGGCGCGCTGCCCACCTCGGCGAGGGAGGCGAGCAACTGCTCCCGGTCACCCGGGTAGCCGGTGTCGATCAGTGTGGCGGCGTCCCCCTCGGTGAGGATCACCCAGTTGGTGTTGCTGCCGTGCACCAGATAGGTGCCGTCGGCCACTTGCCGCACGCCTGTGCCCATGATCGTCCCGCCCCGCTGTGGTCCTACCCGTCGCGACACAGCAAAGCAGATGATCTCGCCAACCGGAGCGGCGGGTACCGGTCGTTGACGCCGGCGCACCATGACGAGGTCGCCTCCGGCACCGTCCGCCGGAGGCGACCCCCGCGTGCGCCCGAAGCGGCCGCCTCTCCGCCTCGGCGCACGCCGTCCCTGGTGTCTCAGCGCACCCCGTCCGGGCGGAACTGGACACTGATGCGCGGTCCCGTCGCGCGCGTGCTCTTCGGTACGGCGTGCTCCCAGGTCCGCTGGCAGGAACCGCCCATGACGATCAGGTCGCCGTGCCCGAGCGGCCGGCGCACCGTCTCCGCGCCGCCGCGCACCGGACGCAGCAGCAGGTCCCGGGGCGCGCCCACCGAGAGGATCGCGACCATCGTGTCCTCGTAGGCGCCGCGCCCGGTCCGGTCGCCGTGCCAGGCGACGCTGTCCCGGCCGTCGCGGTAGTGGCAGAGCCCCGCCGTGGTGAACGGCTCCTGCCCGTAGTGCGCGGTGAGCGCGTCCCGCGCCTCGGCCAGCACCGGGTGCGGCAGCGGGGCGTCTCGGCCGTAGAAGGCGAGCAGCCGCGGTACGTCGACGACGTGGTCGTACATCGTGCGGCGCTCCGCCCGCCACGGCACCTCGGCGGCCAGTTGTTCGAACAGGGTGTCGGAGCCGGCGAGCCAGCCGGGCAGGACGTCGATCCAGGCGCCGTGCCCGAGACGGGTGCGGCGGATCCCGTCGAGCGGGCCGAGCCGGAGCCTGTCGGTCTGGTCGAAGAGGGAGCCCTGGAGGTGCGTGCTCATGGGTCCAGCGTACCCCTGATTCGAAAATCTGTTCCCATTTAAATCTGTCGTTTGTTCGACTCTTTCGATACATCGCTGTATCCGATACATTCGCGTATCGAACGGAGGTCGGTCATGGAGACAGCTCGGCGGGTGACGAAGCGGCGGGTCCGCACGCGCGCCAACCTCCTGGACGCCGCCTTCGCCGTCTTCGCGGCCAAGGGCTTCGGGCGGGTCTCCATCGAGGAGGTCTGCGAGGCGGCCGGGTACAGCAGGGGCGCCTTCTACTCCAACTTCGACAGCCTGGACGAGCTGTTCTTCGCCCTGTACCAGCAGCGGGCCGAGCTGATCGCCGATCAGGTGGCCGGCGCCCTCGCGCTCGACGGGCCGGGACTCGACGTGCCGGACGCCGTCGACCGGGTCACCGAGGTGCTGCTCCTGGACCGGGACTGGCTCCTGGTGAAGACGGACTTCCTGGTGCACGCGGCCCGCGCCCCCGAGGTCGCCCAGACCCTGCTCGAACACCGGGCCCGGCTGCGGCGGGCGATCGCCGACCGGCTGGCACGCGCGCGTGGGTACACCGAACTGCCCGCCGTGCTCGGCGACGTCGAGGGCGCCGCCCACGCCGTGGTCGCCGCCTACGACGGTGTGACCGTCCAACTGCTGCTCGACGCGGACGCCGACCGCGCCCGCGTCTGGCTGAAGCAACTGCTCACCGCGCTGCTCACCGACGGCAGCGACACCACCGTATGAGGGAAGGGACGGACGCCATGGACGCCGACGTCATCGTCGTCGGAGCAGGGCTCGCGGGCCTGGTCGCCGCGCACGAGCTCACCAGCCGCGGCAGGAGGGTCGCCCTGGTCGACCAGGAGAACGCCGCCAACCTCGGCGGCCAGGCCTTCTGGTCCTTCGGCGGACTCTTCCTCGTCGACTCCCCGGAACAGCGCCGCCTCGGCATCAAGGACTCCTTCGACCTCGCCTGGAGCGACTGGCGGGGCAGCGCGAAGTTCGACCGCGTCGAGGACGAGGACTCCTGGGCGGTGCGCTGGGCGCGCGCCTACGTCGAGTTCGCGGCCGGTGAGAAGCGGGCCTGGCTGGACGGCCACGGCATCAAGCTGCTGCCCACCGTCGGCTGGGCCGAACGCGGCGACCTGACCGCCCACGGACACGGCAACTCCGTGCCCCGCTTCCACATCGCCTGGGGCACCGGCACCGGTGTGGTCGAGCCGTTCGTGGCGTACGCCAAGCAGGCCGCGCGCGACGGGATGCTGACCTTCTACCACCGCCACCAGGTCGACGAACTGGTCGTCGAGAACGGCACCGCGCGGGGCGTGCGCGGGACCGTCCTCGCCGAGGACACCTCCGCGCGCGGAGTCGCCTCCAGCCGGGAAGGGATCGGCGACTTCGAACTCACCGCCCAGGCCGTCGTCGTCACCACCGGCGGCATCGGCGCCAACCACGACATCGTCCGCCGCTACTGGCCCGAGCGGCTCGGCACCCCGCCCGCCGAGATGGTCACCGGCGTCCCGGCCTACGTCGACGGCCGCATGCTCGACATCAGCGCGAGCGCGGGCGTCCGCCTGGTCAACCGCGACCGGATGTGGCACTACACCGAGGGCATCCAGAACTGGGACTCCATCTGGCCCGGCCACGGCATCCGCATCCTGCCCGGCCCGTCCTCCATGTGGTTCGACGCCCTCGGCCGCCGGCTGCCCGAGCCCTGTCTGCCCGGCTACGACACCCTCAGCACCCTCGAGTACCTGCGCACCACCGAGGACATCGCCGCCTACGACCACTCCTGGTTCATCCTCACCCAGAAGATCATCGAGAAGGAGTTCGCGCTCTCCGGCTCCGAGCAGAACCCCGACATCACCGCCAAGGACAGGGCGGGCTTCCTCAAGGAGCGCATCCTCGGCAAGGGCGCGCCCGGGCCGGTCGACGCGTTCCTGCGCAAGGGCGCCGACTTCGTGACCGCGCCCAACCTGGAGCAGCTCGTCGAGAAGATGAACGGGCTGACCGAGAAGGCGCTCCTCGACACCGACGTGATCCGGCGCCAGATCGAGGCCCGCGACCTCCAGATCGCCAACACCTACAGCAAGGACGCCCAGGTACAGGGCATCCGCAACGCCCGCCGCTACATCGGCGACCGCCTCGGCCGCGTCGCCACCCCGCACCGCATCCTCGACCCGGCCGCCGGTCCCCTGATCGGCGTCAAGCTGCACACCCTGACCCGCAAGACCCTGGGCGGCATCCAGACCGACCTGGACTCGCGCGCGCTCGGTGTCGATGGCGAGCCGCTGGAGGGGCTGTACGCGGCCGGTGAGGTGGCCGGGTTCGGCGGCGGCGGTGTGCACGGCTACAACGCCCTGGAGGGCACCTTCCTCGGCGGCTGCCTCTTCTCGGGGCGGGCGGCGGGCAGGGCGGCGGCGAAGCAGGTCGGCTAGGACTCCAGCAGGCGCACCAGCACGGTGGCGTGGCTCTGCTCCGGTGTCTTCGAGGCCGTCAGCAGGGTCACGCTCCCCTTGGCCGTCAACTCCCTGACATGTGCCAGGAGTTCGGCGGCCCCGGGATCGGACAGCTCCGCCTCGTACCGCTCGGCGAACTCCTCGTAGGAGCCCTCGCCCGCGTGGTACCAGCGGCGCAGCTCCGTCGACGGGGTGAGGGCCTTCGGCCACTCGTCCACGCGGGCCGCGTCCTTGGACAACCCGCGCGGCCACAGCCGGTCGACGAGGACGCGGACTCCGTCCTCGGGCTCGGGCGGGTCGTAGACACGGCGGACGCGCACGCTCACGGGCGGCCTTTCCACGAAGGGGCGGGTGCGTCCGGAGCGTACTGCGCGCTCCGGTGCGACTTGACCGGATCGAGAGCGAGTTGCGGGGGAGGGGGCCTTTAGTGTGAAGCCCGTCCACCCCCCCACCCGTAGGAGTGCCTGTGCCGAAGGCCGTCAGACGCACCTTCGTCCTCGTCACCACCCCCGTCGCCCTCGTGGCCCTGCTCGGAGCCGCCGCGCCCCCGTCCCAGGGCTCCTCCGGCGCCGGCGACCCGTACTTCCCGCTCGCCGGGAACGGCGGATACCACGTCGGCCACTACGGCCTGACGCTCGACTACGACCCCGGCAGCGGTCATCTGGCAGGCACGGCGGTTCTCACGGCCCGGGCCTCCCAGCGCCTCACCCGCTTCGACCTCGACCTGAACGGCCTCACGGTCACCGGACTCACCGTCGGACACACCAAGGCCGCCTTCCGCCGCGACGGACAGGAACTCGTCGTCACCCCGAAACGCGCCCTGCGCAAGGGGGAGTGGTTCACCGTCACCGTGGCCTACAAGGGCAAGCCCGCCCCCGTCACCGACCCGGACGGCTCGCTCGACGGCTGGATCCCCACCGACGACGGCGCCTTCGTCGCCGGGGAACCGCAGGGCGCCATGACCTGGTTCCCGGCGAACAACCACCCCAAGGACAAGTCGTCGTACGACATCACGATCACCGTCCCCAAGGGGCACACGGCGGTCTCCAACGGCGTCCTGCTCGGCGAGCGGACCGCGCACGGGAAGACCACCTTCCGCTGGCGGCAGAGCGAACCCATGGCCGCCTACCTCGCCACGGCGACCGTCGGGAAGTTCAAGGTCCAGCAGTTCACCACCCGCGACGGCCTGCACGTCTACAACGCGATCGACCCCCGCGAGGCCGCCGCCGCGACACCCGTGGTGAAGCAGCTGCCGTCCGTCCTTGAGTGGGAGAGCAAGCTGTTCGGGCCCTACCCGTACCGCGCCGCCGGGTCGATCGTCGACCACGCCCCGAACGTCGGCTACGCGCTGGAGACCCAGACCAGGCCCGTCTACGACCGGGCACCCGACCTGAGCACCCTCGTCCACGAGAGCGCCCACCAGTGGTTCGGCGACTCCGTCTCCCTGACCTCCTGGAAGGACATCTGGCTCAACGAGGGCTTCGCGACCTACGCCGAGTGGCTCTACGCCGAGCAGCACGGCGGCGACAGCGCCCAGAAGACCTTCGACGAGCTGTACGCCAAGCCGGCGAGCGACGGCCTGTGGGAGTTCCCGCCCGGCGACCCCGGCAGCGGCGCCAACATCTTCGGCACGCCCGTCTACGCCCGCGGCGCGATGACCCTGCACGTCCTGCGCGAGGCCGTCGGCGACCGGACGTTCCTCAGGATCCTGCGGACCTGGGCCGGCGAGCACCGCGACGGACACGGCACCACCGCGCAGTTCGTCGCCCTCGCGGAACACCTCTCGGGGAAGAACCTGGACAAGCTGTTCCAGACCTGGCTCTACGCGCCGGGCAAGCCGAACTAGCCCTGGAAACTGACGAGTTCCTCACAAGAGTCGGTCAGGCTCGGTCACATGAACAGACGTACGCCCCAGCTGGCCCTGCTCGCCGCATCCGTGCTCCTCACCGGATGCGGCGGCGCGGCCGTGGCGGGCACGGAGCAGAGCATCTCCACGCCCGTGTCCTCGCCCCCGCCCTCGGCCGCGCAGTCCCCTTCGCCGTCGCCCTCGGGGATGTTCTCCGCCGAATCGGCGCCGCAGCAGATCCCCGGCCTCGGGCCGAAGACCTGGGCGAAGGTGCCGGCCGACGCCCGGCAGGCCGTCGTCGTGACCGGCAAGGGGGCCAACTCGGCCGACTCCACGGTCGTCCTCTACCAGCGCACGGAGAACGGCTGGGAGGCCGGCGAGAGCTGGCCCGCGCACAACGCCTTCAAGGGCTGGACCGACCACCACAACGTCGGCGACCTCCGCTCGCCCATCGGCGTCTACTCGCTCACCGACGCCGGCGGCCGGCTCGCCGACCCGGGCTCCAAGCTGCCGTACGACCGCGACGACAACTTCGTCGTGTCCGGCACCGGATTCGAGGGCGAACCGCTCGCCGGTTCCTTCGACTACGTCATCGCGATCAACTACAACCGCAAGACCGGCACGTCACCCCTGGACTGGACCCGGCCCATGGGCGCCGGCCGCGGCGGCGGCATCTGGCTCCACGTCGACCACGGCGGCCCCACCCACGGCTGCGTGAGCATCGCCAAGGAGCACATGAAGGAGCTGCTCCAGACCCTGGACCCGGCCCTGCACCCGGTCGTCGTCATGGGCGACGCCACCTCGCTCGGCCGCTGACCCGCTTAGGATCCGCCAGGTGTGCGCACATGTGCTGGTAGCCGAGGACGACGAGATGCAGGCCGAACTCATACGGCGGTCCCTGCTCGCGGAAGGTCACACCGCGACCGTGGTCCACGACGGCCGGGCCGCCCTCGAAGCGGCCCGGCTGCTCGCCCCGGACCTCGTGGTCCTCGATCTGATGCTCCCCGTGATCGACGGCTTCGGGGTCTGCCGCGTCCTCAGGAAGGACGAGGACATCCCGGTCGTGATGCTCACCGCGCGGTCGGCCGAGGACGACGTCCTGATGGGCCTGGAGCTGGGCGCCGACGACTACGTGACCAAGCCGTACAGCCCGCGTGAGCTGATGGCCCGGATCCGGACCGTCCTGCGGCGCAGCGGGCGGGCGGCGGCCGACCGCAGGGAGAGTCCCGTCGTCCGGGCGGCGGGGCTCGCCGTCGACTCCGTACGGCACGAGATCCGGTGCGACGGAGAACTCGTGGAGTGCACGCCCGCGGAGTTCGAGATCCTGCTCGCCATGGCCGCCGAGCCGGAACGGGTCTTCTCCCGGCGGCAGTTGCTGGAGGTCACCCGGGGCACCGACCGGGCCTCCACCGAACGCGCCGTCGACGTGCACGTCATGAACCTGCGCCGCAAGATCGAGGCCGACCCGCGCCGGCCGGTCCGACTGCTGACCGTGTTCGGCGTCGGCTACAAGCTGAGCGGCGGCCGCGCGTGACGCCCCGGATACCGCTGCACAAGCGGCTGCTGGTCCGGCTCCTCATCACCTCCGGGCTCATCGCGGTGTGTTCCGTGGCCGCGACCGCCTGGCTGGCCGTGGCCACCACCACCCAGGCGCTGCGCGAGGAACAGGGACAGGCGCTCGCCGACGACATGGACGTCCTCTCCCGGCTCAGCGGGTACGCGGCGACGCACTCCGACTGGTCCGGCGTGACGGCCACGGTGAAGAAGCTGTCGGCGGACACCGGCCGACGTATCGCCCTGACCTCCTCGGACGGCAAGCTCATTGCCGACTCCGCGGCTCGCGGCGCCGCCCTGCCGCCGAGCGCGGCCGCCGCGATCGACCCGCTGACCACCGACACCTCCACCGAGCGCGGCGCCCAGATCGCCGGTATGGACCCGCGTGTGGTGGGCCCC
>NZ_JBEYVC010000199.1:0-19431 GCF_040643855.1 Streptomyces sp. NPDC047072
CACGTCCGTCCGGACGCGACTACGACGTACCCTCGTTCGTCGCATCACGCAGGGCGCCCTCCGTCGTCGTAGCGCGATCTAGGCCTCTCGGCGGTGCCGTCCCGCGGCCTCACCCTGATCCGCACGCTCCGCCGCCAGCGCGGCCTTGCGCTCCTCCTCGGCCTTCTCCTCGGCCTCCATCTCCGCGAACACGTCGATCGGAGCCGGCGCCTTCGCGAGGAAGACCCAGGTCAGCCAGACGGCGAGCAGGAAGGGCGGGATCTTCAGGGCGACCAGGACCCAGCCGAGCTGCGCGGTGTCGGCCCACCAGTACAGCGGGAAGAGGATCGCGCACTTGGCGAGCAGGATCCCGCCCCAGGCGTAACTGGCCTTGGCGTACGCCTTCTTGCGGCCCGGATTGCGGGTCCGCCAGGAGAGGTTCTCCTTGAAGACCGGGCCGAGGATGAGGCCCATCAGCGGCACACCGGCGAGGGTCGTGATGACGTACGCCAGGCCCAGGCCCAGGGTGTACAGCATGCCCGGCAGATAGAAGTTCTTGGCGTTGCCGGTCATCATCGCGAAGACGACACCGAAGGCGACGCCGAAGACACCGCTGAAGGCGTGCTTGACGGTGTCCCGCATGGCCAGCCGGACCACGACCAGCAGCAGGGACACCGCGAGCGCGGCGATCGCCGAGATGTGCAGGTCCTTGTTGATCGTGAAGATCGTGACGAAGAGCAGGCCTGGCAGGACCGTCTCGACCATGCCCCGGACGCCGCCGAACGCCTCGAACAGAGCGGCCTCGGTCACCGCCCGCGCGTCGTCGGCCTGCGTGTCTTCGGTCGGCTTGTCGAGAGACGTCACCGGCTACTCCCGTCCCACGGGTCGGAGTTCGTATTTCGGATTGAACAGCACCCGGCGGCCCCGGCTCATCGAGATCCGGCCCGACGCGATGAGCTTGCGCCCCGGCTCTATGCCCACGATGGAGCGTCTGCCGAGCCACACCACGTCCAGGGCGGCGGAGCCGTCGAACAGCTCGGCCTCCAGGGCGGGTACGCCCGCGCGCGGGCGCAGGGTGACCGTGCGCAAGGTACCAGTAACGGTCACGACCTGGCGGTCGTGGCAGTCGCCGATCCGGGTGCAGCCGGCGGTCTCGGTGTCCTCGCGCAGCTCCTCGGACTCCAGGTCCTCCTGCGACGAGGAGAGCCGGTCGAGCATGCGCCGGAACCGGCCCACCGGCTTCTCGGAACGAGGAACAGCACTCATATCTGAAGCGTACCGGGGCCCGCTGACACCTTCGTACCCGCCGTACTAACGCTCGAACCGGTACCCCATGCCCGGCTCGGTGACGAAGTGCTTCGGATGCGAGGGGTCCGCCTCCAGCTTCCGTCTGAGCTGGGCCATGTAGACCCGCAGGTAGTTCGTCTCCGTCCCGTACGACGGCCCCCACACCTCCTGGAGCAGCTGTCGCTGGCCGACCAGGCGGCCGGTGTTGCGCACCAGGACCTCCAGGAGGTGCCACTCGGTGGGGGTGAGCCGGACGTCCTTGCCGTCCCGCTGGACCTTCTTGGCGGCCAGGTCGACGGTGAACCCGTCGGTCTCCACGAGGACGTCCTCCTCGCCGCCCCCGGTGGGCTCGGCGCGCCGCACGGCCGCCCTCAGACGGGCCAGCAGCTCGTCCATGCCGAAGGGCTTGGTGACGTAGTCGTCGGCGCCCGCGTCGAGCGCCTCGACCTTCTCGTCGGAGGTGTGCCGCGCGGACAGCACCAGGATCGGTACCCGGGTCCACCCCCGCAGCCCCTTGATCACCTCGACGCCGTCCATGTCGGGCAGGCCCAGGTCGAGCACCACCACGTCGGGGTGGCGGGCGGCGGCGAGCCGCAGGGCGCCGGCGCCGTCGTGCGCCGCGTCGACCTCGTACTTGCGCGCCTTGAGGTTGATCACGAGGGCCCGCACGATCTGCGGCTCGTCGTCGATGACCAACACCCGGGTCATAGGGCCTGCCTTTCGGGTTCCGCGAAGGGTTCGGCGAGCTCCACGCGCGCGTGGGCGGCCTGGAGCGTCAGCACCATGGTGAGGCCTCCGCCGGGTGTGTCCTCGGCGTCGAGGGTGCCCCCCATGGCCTCGGCGAAGCCCCGGGCGACCGCGAGCCCCAGTCCGACACCGGCACCGCGCGGGGCGTCGCCGTAGCGCTGGAAGGGCTCGAAGATGCGCTCCTTGGCCTCGTCGGGCACTCCGGGCCCGCGGTCGACCACCCGGACCTCGACCCGGTCGGCGAGGGCGCTGGCGGCCACCAGGACGGGGCTGCCGGGCGGGCTGTACTTGACGGCGTTCTCGACCAGGTTGGCGACCGACCGCTCCAGGAGCCCCGCGTCGACGGCGACCATGGGCAGGGTCTCCGGCACGTCCAGGTCGACGCTCCCGTCGGGCACCCCGACGAGCGCCATGGGCACCACCTCGTCGAGGTCGATCTCCCGGACGATCGGGGTGACCGTGCCGGTCTGGAGCCGGGACATGTCGAGGAGGTTGCCCACCAGGTGGTCGAGCCGGTCGGCGCCCTCCTCAATCCCCTCCAGCAGCTCTGCCTGGTCCTCCTCCGACCACGCCACGTCGTCGGACCTGAGCGACGAGACGGCCGCCTTGATCCCGGCCAGCGGAGTGCGCAGATCATGCGATACGGCGGCCAGCAGCGCGGTGCGGATGCGGTTGCCCTCGGCCAGCGTGCGGGCCCGGTCGGCCTCCTCCTGGAGCCTGCGCCGGTCCAGGACGACGGCGGCCTGGGCGGCGAAGGCGGCCAGCACCCGGCGGTCCTCGGCGGGGAGCACCCGGCCGGTGAGCGCGAGCGCCATGTGGTCGCCGACGGGCACGTCGACGTCCGCCTCCTCGGGCCGCTCCACGGGCCGTCCGAGGCCCGCCCGGCCCGCGCAGGTCCACGGCTCGACGTCGTTCTCCCGCTCCAGGAGGGCCGCCGACTCCATCCCGAAGGTCTCGCGCACCCGCTCCAGGAGCTCCTCCAGGCCGGTCTCGCCGCGCAGCACGTTCCCGGCGAGGAAGGAGAGGATCTCCGACTCGGCGCGCAGCCGGGCGGCCTGGTGGGTCCTTCTCGCCGCCAGGTCGACGACGGAGGCCACCGAGATGCCGACGCCCACGAAGATCACGATGGCGACGATGTTCCTCGGATCCGCGATGGTCCAGCGGTGCAGGGGCGGTGTGTAGAAGTAGTTCAGCAGCAGCGAGCCGACCGCGGCCGAGGCGAGCGCCGGGAAGAGCCCGCCGAGGAGGGCCGCCGCCACCACGACCGCGAGGAAGAGCAGCATGTCGTTGGCGAGGCCGAGGTGCACGGTGCTGAGCAGCACCGTCAGGACCGCCGGCGCGACCAGGCCGACCAGCCAGCCCCAGATGATCCGGGCCCGCCCGAGCCGGGCGCCCCTCGCGACGGGCAGTCCGCGCCCCTTGCCGGCCTCGCCGTGCGTGATGAGGTGGACGTCGAGGTCGGGCCCGGAGTCGCGGGCCACGGTCGCGCCGACGCCGGGCCCGAAGACGTACTGCCAGCTCTTGCGCCGCGAGACGCCGAGCACGATCTGGGTGGCGTTGGCCCCGCGCGCGAAGGCGAGCAGCGCGGCCGGTATGTCGTCGCCGACCACGTGGTGGAAGGTGCCGCCGAGGTCCTCGACGAGAGTGCGCTGGACGGCGAGTTCCTTGGGCGAGGCGGAGGTCAGCCCGTCGCTGCTGGCTATGTAGACGGCGAGCACCTCGCCGCCGGCGCCTTTCTCCGCGAGCCGCGCGGCCCGCCGGATCAGCGTCCGCCCCTCGGGGCCGCCGGTCAGTCCGACCACGATCCGCTCCCGGGAGCCCCAGATCGTGGAGACCCGGTGGTCGCTGCGGTACTGCTTGAGGTACTCGTCGACCCGGTCGGCCACCCACAGCAGCGCCAGTTCGCGCAGGGCGGTGAGGTTGCCGGGGCGGAAGTAGTTCGACAGGGCCGCGTCGACCTTGTCGGGCTGGTAGATGTTCCCGTGCGCCATACGACGGCGCAGGGCCTGGGGTGACATGTCGACCAGCTCGATCTGGTCGGCGCGGCGGACCGTCTCGTCGGGCACGGTCTCCTGCTGCCGTACGCCTGTGATCGACTCGACGACGTCCCCGAGTGACTCCAGGTGCTGGATGTTGACGGTCGAGACCACGTCGATCCCGGCCGCGAGCAGCTCCTCCACGTCCTGCCAGCGCTTGGCGTTGCGGGAGCCCGGAATGTTGGTGTGGGCCAGTTCGTCCACCAGGGCGACGGCGGGGGCCCGGCGCAGGACGGCGTCCACGTCCATCTCGGTGAAGACCGCGCCCCGGTACTCCAGCTCCCGGCGCGGGATCTCCTCCAGGCCGTGCAGCATCACCTCGGTGCGCGGCCGGCCGTGGTGCTCCACGAACGCCACGACACAGTCGGTGCCCCGCTCCGTCCGGCGGTGCGCCTCGGAGAGCATCGCGTACGTCTTGCCGACGCCCGGTGCCGCACCGAGATAGATCCGAAGCCTGCCGCGTCCCATGGGTCCCATTGTCTTCCCACCACTTCCCACCTGCGCAGCGTCGACCTTACGACCGGTTTTCGCCGGGAAGGGGGCGAGGACCGGCCTGGGGGAAGTCTTTGACGCAACCCTGACGCCAGAACAGACAAGGGAGCCCGAACACCACCCACCCAGGGGCGCGGGGAACTGCGCGACCAGCCACAACGAACCCGCAGACAGACGAGACCTCAGCCCCCCACGATCTCCCCGTCCCCCAACTCCAGCACCCGATCGGCAAGGTCCAGCAACGTCGCATCATGCGTAGCCACCAGCGCGGTCACCCCCTCACTCCGCACAACGGCCCGCAACAGCTCCATCACCGCATGCCCCGTCTCCGCATCCAACTGCCCCGTCGGCTCGTCGGCGACCAGCAGCGCGGGTTCATTGGCCAGCGCCCGCGCGATCGCGACCCGCTGCTGCTGCCCCCCGGAAAGCTCCCCGGGCCGCTGCTTCGCATGATCCGCAAGACCGACAAGGGCCAGCAACAACTCGACCCGCTCCTCACGCGCGCGTGCGTCCATCCGGCGCAGCCGCATCGGCACGCCGACGTTCTCCGCCGCCGTGAGGATCGGGATGAGCCCGAAGGACTGGAAGACGAAGCCGATCCGGTCCCGGCGCAGCGCCAGCAGCCCGTCCTCGTCCAGCCCCGCGATGTCGACCCCGTCGAGCACGACCCGGCCCCGGTCCGGCCGGTCGAGCCCGCCGACGACGTTGAGGAGCGTGGTCTTGCCGGAGCCCGAACGCCCCTTGAGGGCGACGAGCTCCCCGCGCGGCACCTCGAAGGAGACCCCGCGCAGCGCGTGCACCGCGGCGGCCCCCTCACCGAACGACTTGTGCAGGTCCTCGACCCGCACCATGGTCTCGGTGACCACCTCAGTCATGCGCCCTCCCCCGTGAGACCCCGTGAACCGGGCGCCAGTATCACCGTCCGGCGCCCGGCACTTCAACGGTTTCAGCTCGGGTTGTCCCCGTGCGTGAGCGTCTCCCAGGCCACGAAGAGGCTGTTGGTGCCGGCCGGTCGGTTCCGCTCGGTCAGGGTCTGTGTATTAGTCATGCCCATGCCAAGCCGATTGTGCAGGGCGTTGTAGCCGACCTCCGTCACCGGCCCGAGCCCGAGCTTCAGCGACCCTCCGCACAGCCAGCTCGGCACGGCCGTCCCCAGCTCGTACTTCGACTGGAACCCCAGCGCCTGCCGCAGCCGCTCCCCCACGTCCGTGCCGTACAGGTCCTGCCCCTGGATCCGGCTGGTCTCGGCGACGTGCGAGATCGCCGAGATGCCGTACCCCGTGTGTGTGAGGTCCCGGCAGGTCTCCTGGGTGAGCCCGGTGACGAAGGTGGACTGCCCCTGCCAGTAACCGACGATCTTCTCCCGGGTGTCGAGGTTCTGACTCGGCACGGTCTTCGGCAGCTCACCGTCGGATTCGAGGTACACATAGGCGGCGGTACGGGTGCGGAACTTCGCCATGGCCTTGTCGTACGACGACTTGTCCTCCAGGAAGACGGAGATGCCCACGGCGGCCTCCGTCATCGACAGCTCCCAATTCCCGTTGGAGTTCGAACCGTTGATGATCTCCGGCAGGTAGACGTTGCGGAGCATGGTCGCGAAGCGGCCGGAGTTCGCCCAACTCCCGCCGTACGTGTACTTGATGATCTCGGCGGCCTTGGGCCAGGAGGAGCCGGCCCAGCCGGTCTGGAGCGGCGCGTTGCTGTTGGTGTGGTCGGTGAGCACCGCGGACCAGGCGTCCATCAGCTGGATCGCTTTCTTCGCGTAGCGCTCGTCCCGGGTGATGTACCAGGCGAGGGCGTCGGTGTAGGCGGCGATGGCGTCCTGGCGCTCGTCGGTGCAGCCGTGGTCGGGGTTCGAGTAGGAGCCGCACTCGACGACCGCGCGCGGCTTGGGCGTGCGGTTCAGATCGGCGTACTTGCTCGCCAGCATCTGGTCGAAGGCGCCCTTCCAGGGCTGGGCACCGGCGTTGACCTTGCTCCGCGCGAAGTCCAACTGCCCCTGGGAGACGGTGACTCCGGGATGGACGAAGGTGGCGGGGGCGGCTTCGGCGGGATGCGCGAGCAGCCCCAGGGTGAAGGCGGTGACGATCACTAGCGGTACTGGACCACGCACAGCGACTCCGTTCTCGTATATGAACGCAAGGCACCCCTGTGAACATGGGCGTTGGCGGATGACCGTAGGTACAGACCAATACGCCGTCAAGGTCCCGCGCACGAAAAAGGGCCGCACCCCCTGACGGGGTACGGCCCTTGAGTCGCTGTGTGCCCTAGCGGACCTCGGTGATCTCCGGTCCGCGCTGGAGCTGGCCCATTCCGCCGGAGAAGCGGGAGCCCTCCTCCTGCTGTTGGACGCCCTCGGGGACCATCTGCGCGTCGTTCGGCAGCTTGAGGACGATCGGGTCGCGGGGCGCCATCGGGCCCTCGCCGCGGACCACGACCGTGTCCCGGAAGATCTGCTCCAGGAGCCCGGCCGCCTGCGGCTGCACCGCGCCCTGACCCGAGATCACCCCGCGCAGGAACCAGCGCGGACCGTCCACGCCGACGAAGCGCACCACCTGGAAGCCGCCCGTGCCGTCCGGCAGCTGCACCGGCACCTGGGCGCGCAGCTCCCAGCCGAGCGGACCCTCGACCTCGTCGACGATGCCGCCCTGCTGGGTGATGCCGCCGGCGATCTCCTCGCGCACCTCGCCCCAGATGCCCTCGCGCTTGGGGGCGGCGAAGGCCTGCAGCTGGATGGCGCTGTCGCGCAGCACGACGGTGGCCGCGACGATCGCGTCGCCCGCGACCTCGACCCGCAGCTCCATGCCGTCGACACCCGGCACGAACAGACCGCCCAGGTCGACGCGGCCCTCGGCCGGGTCGCGGACCTCGGTGTCGTCCCAGGGCCCGTCGGGCCGCGGCTCCGGCTCGAGCCTCACGCGCTCGCGCCCGCCCTCGTCGTCCGCCTCAGTGTCGACACTGTCGACGACCTGCTCGGCCTCGCCGGCCGCGCCCTCGGCGGCATCCTTCTTCTTGCGACGTCCGAACACGTCACTGTCCTTCCCGGTCGGATACGACCGATGCGTATCGATTCCCACCCGTTGCGCCGCCGACGGCGGCCGTATCGCCTGTATCGCCCCCGTCGCCCACGGCGGCGTGACCGCCGGTGGACCCGAGGCCCCCCTCGGCCCGCGCCGATCCGGGAAGCTCCGCGACCTCCTGGAAGCGGACCCTCTCGACCTGCTGGACGACGAGTTGGGCGATCCGGTCGAAGCGCTCGAACCGCACCGACTCGTGCGGGTCGAGATTCACCACGATCACCTTGATCTCCCCACGGTACCCGGCATCAACCGTCCCCGGGGCATTCACGAGAGCGACACCGCAGCGGGCGGCCAGACCGGATCGTGGGTGCACGAAGGCCGCGTACCCCTCGGGGAGCGCCACAGACACCCCCGTGGGCAGCACGGCCCGCTCGCCCGGCTTCAGTTCACGGCTCTCGGTGGTCCGCAGATCGGCCCCCGCGTCACCGGGGTGCTCGTACGCCGGAAGCGGTACGTCGGGGTCGACGCGCCGGATCAGGACGTTCAGGGACTCACGGCTCACGGGTTCACCTCGAAGGCACGGGTCCGCCGGACCTGGTCCGGGTCGTCCATGGCGGCCCGGATCTCCTCGGGGCGGCCGTTGTCGATGAAGTGGTCGACCTTCACCTCGACGAAGAGGGCGTCCGCGCGGACGGCGACCGGTCCCTCGGGACCGCCGATCCGGCCGGTGGCGGTCGAGTAGATCTTGCGCCCGGCCACCGCCGTCACCTCGCCGGTCAGATGGAGCGTGGTCCCCACCGGCACCGGCCGCACGAAGTCGGTCTCCAGCCGTCCGGTCACCGCGATCGTGCGCAGCAGCCAGTTGAGCGAGCCGAGGGTCTCGTCGAGCGCGCTGACGAGCACCCCGCCGTGCGCGAGCCCCGGAGCGCCCTGGTGGGCGGGCTGCACGGTGAACTCGGCGGTGACGGACACCCCTTCGCCGGCCCGTGCCTCCAGGTGCAGCCCGTGGGGCTGCTCGCCGCCACAGCCGAAACACCGGTCGTAGTGCGCGCCAAGGAGCTCACCGGGCGCGGGGGCGTCGGGGTGACGCACAGGTTTCGCCGCGTCGGCGGGAGGCTGGAGAGACGGGGTCGTACCACTCACAGCCGCAGACCTTACCCGCGCGTCGGCGATATCAGAGCACCGTGCCAAGCTTGACCTCATGCAGCCCACCGCCACGCCGTACGACGAACGCCTCACCGCCCCCAAGTCCTGGTGGCTGATCTCTTTCCTGGTCGGTGTCTCGTTCGCGTTGATCCTGCTCCCCTTCGGGACCCTGCCGCTGCTCGGCGGCCTGGTCGGGGGCACCGCCGTGGCCGCGGTCGCGGCCAGTTCCTACGGTTCGCAGCGCATCCGCGTGGTGGGCGACTCCCTGATCGCGGGCGAGGCGAAGATCCCGGTGTCCGCGCTGGGCGAGGCCGAGGTCCTGGACGCGGAGGAGGCCCGGGCCTGGCGGACGTACAAGGCCGATGTGCGCGCCTTCCTGCTGCTGCGCGCCTACATCCCCACCGCGCTGCGGGTGGAGGTCACCGACCCCGAGGACCCGACGCCGTACCTGTACCTCTCGACGCGCGAGCCGGAGCGGCTGGCCGAGGCGCTGCGGACGGCCCGGACGGCCGCCGCCCAGAACCCGTCCGAAGCCGTCTAGAACATGCGAACAGGGCTTCACCCGGCCGGTGAAGCCCGAAGTCTCAACGAAGTCTTACCCGTCGAGTTCCAGCGGGTCGGCCGGAGCCTCCAGGGCGGGCAGCTCGGGCAACGCGTCCCACGGCACCTGGATCCCCCGCAGGTCCTTGCGGATGCGGTCGGCGAGCTTCCTGGTGTCCCGGCGGTTCATGACCGCTCCGACGGCCGCGCCGACCAGGAAGGGCATGAGGTTCGGCAGGTCGCGCACCATGCGCTTCATGATCTGCTGCCGCAGCTGCTGCTTCATCTGGCTGTTGAGCGCGCCGCTCACGCTCGACGGCTTCCTCACGTCGATCCCGCGCTCTCCGGACCAGGAGTTCAGATACGCGGTGGAGCGCTCCTTGAGGTTGCCGGGCGGCCGCAGGCCGTAGACCTCGTGGAGTTCGGCGATCAGCTTGAGCTCGATCGCGGCCACGCCGGTGATCTCCGCGGCCAGTTCGGTCGGCATCGCGGGCGGGACGGGCAGCATCGCCGCCGCGCCGATCCCGGCCCCGACCGTCGCCGTGGCGGCGGACGCGCCTGTGACGAGCTTGTCCGCGAGTTCCTCGGGACCGAGGCCCGGGAACTGTCGACGGAGGGTCGCGAGGTCCCGTACGGGCACCCGCGGGGCGTTCTCGATGATCCGGTCGGTGAGGTACGACAGACCCGCCCGGGCCCGGCTGCCGCCCTTGCGGACGCCTTCCCGGGCCTTGTCCCGGATCGCCGCCGCCCGCCGCCTGGTGACGGGCGTGGGCGCCCCGGCGGACCCGGCAGGCGCCGGGGGGTCGGCCCGGAACGCCGGTTCGAGCGAGGCGCCCTGGTCGGAGGGGCCCCGCTCGTCTTCACGTGCGCCGTCGCGGCGCTTCCAAGGTGGGGTCGAGCCAGTCATGCCCGACCCTCCCTCAGTCGCAGTCGCGGCAGATCGGCTGGCCGTTCTTCTCGCGGGCCAGCTGGCTGCGGTGGTGCACCAGGAAGCAGCTCATGCAGGTGAACTCGTCCTGCTGCTTGGGCAGGACCCGGACGGCCAGCTCCTCGTTGGAGAGGTCGGCGCCGGGGAGTTCCAGGCCTTCGGCGGCCTCGAACTCGTCGACGTCCACCGCCGAGGTGGACTTGTCGTTCCGCCGGGCCTTCAGCTCTTCAAGGCTGTCCGAGTCGACGTCGTCGTCGGTCTTCCGTGGTGTGTCGTAATCGGTTGCCATGTCGCTCTCCCCCTCTGGGTGTCTGCGGTGTCTCCAGCGCACGTAACGCGTGAGAGGCCGGACTTGTGCCCGACCTGAGGCGGAGATTTTGCCTCACATCAAGGTCTGTTACTCAATCGACACCCAACCGGACTCCTCATGAGTGATCGGGCCGGGTGGCGATCGGGACCGTACACGGTCCGAATCCCGCACTCCAAAGGCGTCTCACCGTGTACTTCCCGTGATCAAGACCCCCGAAAACCAGGATTTTCCCGGCTTTCCGACAGGGTGCATGATCACGGAGAGTGGAGGGAGCGAAAATCGCCCTTGTGATCGATCACACACGGGGTGCCCCCTTGAGCGGTCCGAAAATTCCGCGCAAAGCGAACATCCTCGTGTGTCGGTCGGCGTGCGGAGGTCATGATCTCAGACGGGCAGGGCGACTCGCATCACCAGTCCACCCCCTTCGCGCGGCTGTGCCGTGATGTGCCCGCCGTGCGCCCGCGCCACCGACCGCACGATGGACAGGCCCAGTCCGACGCCCTTGTCGCTGCCCGTGCGGTCCGCGCCGCGCAGCCGCTTGAAGGGCTCGAAGAGGTTGTCCACCTCGTACGCCGGTACCACCGGGCCGGTATTGGAAACCACGAGCACCGCCTGGCCGTGCTGGACGTCCGTGGTGACCTCGACCCAGCCGTCCTCCGGGACGTTGTACCGCACGGCGTTCTGTACGAGGTTCAGGGCGATGCGCTCCAGCAGGACGCCGTTGCCCTGGACGACCGCCGGCTTCTGCTCGCCGCGGATCACCACGCCCTTGGCCTCGGCCTCGGCGTGCACCTGGTCGACGGCCTGCTCGGCGACCTCGGCGAGATCCACCGGCTTGCGCTCGACGATCTGGTTGTCGCTGCGGGCGAGCAGCAGCAGACCCTCCACGAGCTGCTCACTGCGCTCGTTGGTGGCCAGCAGCGTCTTGCCGAGCTGCTGGAGCTCCACCGGCGCGCCCGGGTCGGAGAGGTGGACCTCCAGGAGCGTGCGGTTGATCGCCAGCGGGGTGCGCAGTTCGTGCGAGGCGTTGCCGACGAAGCGCTGCTGGGCGGTGAAGGCCCGCTCCAGCCGCTCCAGCATGTCGTCGAAGGTGTCGGCCAGTTCCTTGATCTCGTCGTCCGGGCCGTCCAGTTCGATACGGCGGGACAGGTCCGAGCCCGCCACCGCGCGTGCGGTGCGCAGGATCCGGCCCAGCGGCGACAGGACCCGGCCGGCCATCGCGTACCCGAAGGCGAAGGCGATGATCGCGAGGCCGAGCAGGGCCAGCAGGGAGCGGCTGAGGAGGTTGTCCAGGGCGTGCTGGCGCTGGACGTTGACGCAGTCGGCCATCGCCTTGTTCATGACGTCGGCCGAGGCGTTCTGGGGCAGGTCGCACATCGTGCTGCTGAGGCTGCCCTGGGTGATCTTGAAGGGCAGGTCGCTGCCCACGTTGAGCGCCTGGGCGGCCAGCAGGTAGATGATCGACAGCAGCAGGATGCCGGCGATCAGGAACATGCCGCCGTACAGCAGGGTGAGCCTTATGCGGATGGTCGGACGCAGCCAGGGCAGCTGCGGTGCCGGCCTCCTGGGGTCCCAGGTGGGCTTCGGGGGTGCCTGGGGAGGAGCGGGAGTCGAGGCCACGGGTTATCAGATCCGGTAGCCCGAGCCGGGGACGGTGACGATCACCGGGGGTTCGCCCAGCTTTCGGCGCAGGGTCATGACGGTCACCCGCACGACGTTGGTGAAGGGGTCGGTGTTCTCGTCCCAGGCCTTCTCCAGGAGCTGTTCCGCGGAGACCACGGCGCCCTCGGAGCGCATCAGCACCTCCAGGACGGCGAACTCCTTGGGGGCGAGCTGGACCTCCTTGCCGTCACGGAAGACCTCGCGGCGGTTGGGGTCGAGCTTGATCCCGGCGCGCTCCAGCACGGGCGGCAGGGGCACGCTGGTGCGCCGGCCCAGGGCACGCACGCGTGCCGTCAGCTCGCTGAAGGCGAAGGGCTTGGGGAGGTAGTCGTCGGCGCCGATCTCCAGGCCCTCGACGCGGTCGCTGACGTCGCCGGAGGCCGTGAGCATCAGCACGCGGGTGGGCATGCCGAGTTCGACGATCTTGCGGCAGACGTCGTCGCCGTGGACGAGGGGGAGGTCTCGGTCGAGGACGACCACGTCGTAGTCGTTGACGCCGATGCGTTCCAGGGCGGCCGCACCGTCGTACACGACGTCGACGGCCATGGCCTCCCGGCGCAGTCCGGTGGCCACCGCATCGGCGAGCAGCTGCTCGTCCTCGACGACGAGTACGCGCACGTCGCTTGTCCTTCCTGTGTCCGCCCGTGTCCACTCGCGTAGCGCTTTCGGGCACACGGGCAGGGGCGTGGTCGGGTGTGTTGGCCTCCATCCTGCCCTTTTCGGCCATAAGTCGGCTGTAAGACGGGTGAGCGGCGGCTGAAAGACGGGTGTGAGACCGGGAATGCGGGATTTTCTCGCGCGGTTGAGGTTTCCGTCGGAGAGAGCGGGGGGAGGACGGCTTTACACCCCGCGATCACGCTCTGCATGTGCCGTACCACCATCCGGCACTGGCGTTCCGCTTCCGCAGAGTGGACGTGGAGGTCTGGCACCGTCGCCGCCCGGCAGGGCAGCGCGCCGGGCATCCGCAGGAGCCGTGATCGCCCCTCCGAACGGCACACCCCCGTGCCATCGACCCACGACCAGGACGAGGGGGCGCAGCATGGACGCATTCACCGCAGGACTTCTGCAGCGCATAAGGGCGACCGAGACCGATCTGACGCGGGCTCGCGACGAGGGCGACGACTTCCTCGTCGAGGTGGAGCAGGGCGAACTCGACGACCTGCGCCGCCTCGCCGCCGAACACGGTGTGGAGGTCAGCGCCTAGCGTCTGATCGGCTACGCGGCACGACACGGCTTCGCGAACACGACGGCGGGCCCCCGGCGAATCCAGCGCCGGGGGCCCGCCGCGTTGTCGTCCCCGCGCGTTCACGCGGAGTTCTTACGGTGGCCGCCTGCCGGTCGCGCTTCCCACGGCGGCCGCCCGTCAGACGCGTTTCCTACGGTGGCCGCTCTCAGGCGCGCTTTTACGGCGGCCCCAGCAGGCCGCGCTCTTATGGCATCCGCCCCTCAGTCGTGCCAGGCGCCGAGGTCCTCCAGGAGCCGCTGGAGGGGCTCGAAGACGCCCGGGGTGCCGACGACCGTCAGATCGCGGTTCGGGCGCTCTCCGGGGCGGCCACCGGTCAGGGCGCCCGCCTCCCGGGCGATCAGGTCGCCCGCGCCGAAGTCCCAGGCGTTCAGCCCGCGCTCGTAGTAGCCGTCCAGGCGGCCGGCGGCCAGGTCGCACAGGTCGACCGCAGCCGACCCGCCGCGCCGGATGTCACGGAGCTGCGGGATCAGCTTCTGGGCCACCTCGGCCTGGTGGGTGCGGACCTCCAGGACGTAGTTGAACCCCGTCGAGACCAGCGCCTGGTCCAGGGGCGGCGCCGGGCGGCAGGACAGCCTGCGCTCGCCCTCCCAGGCACCCTCGCCTCGTACCGCGTGGAAGGTCTCACCCCGCAGGGGGATCGCCACGACACCCACGACGGTCTCGCCGTCCTGCTCCGCCGCGATGGAGACCGACCAAGTGGGCAGTCCGTAGAGGTAGTTGACCGTGCCGTCGAGCGGGTCGATCACCCAGCGGACCCCACTGGTGCCCTCGCTGGAGGCGCCCTCCTCACCCAGGAAGCCGTCGTCGGGGCGGTGCTCGGAGATCAGGTCGGTGATCAGCTTCTCCGCCGCGATGTCCATCTCGGTCACCACGTCGATCGGGCTGGACTTGGTCCTGGCCACCGCGAGATCGGCCGGACGGCCGTCGCGCAGCAGGGCGCCGGCGCGAAGGGCCGCCTCCCGGGCCAGTTCGAGCAGTTCCGCGTGCAGGGGGTCGGTCACGGCGCTCCTCACGCGTAGGGGCTGTCGACGCCCGCGGCGGCGGGCTTGGCGGCGCGGGCCGGGCAGCAGCCGACCGGGCAGACGTTGTGGTCGGCCCCGAGGGCGCCCAGCGCGCAGGGCGTGACCTCCTGCCCGCGCTCCACCGCGGCGCGCTCCAGGACCAGGTCGCGGACGGCGGCCGCGAAGCGCGGGTCGTCGCCGACGGTCGCCGAGCGGCGCATCGGCAGACCCAACTCCTCGGCCTTCGCCTTCGCCTCGGTGTCGAGGTCGTAGAGGACCTCCATGTGGTCGGAGACGAAACCGATGGGCGCGATCACCACGGCCGGGGCGCCGGACCCGTGCCGCTCCTCCAGGTGGTCACAGATGTCGGGCTCCAGCCACGGGATGTGCGGGGCGCCGGAGCGGGACTGGTAGACGAGCCGCCAGGGGTGCTCGACGCCGGTGCGCTCGCGGACGGCGTCGGCGATCAGCCGGGCGGTGTCGAGGTGCTGGGCGACGTACGCGCCGCCCTCGCCGTGGCCCTCCACCGGGCCCGAGGTGTCCGCGGAGGCGGTCGGGATGGAGTGCGTCGAGAAGGCGATGTGGGCGCCGTCGCGGACGTCCTCGGGGAGGTCGGCGAGGGACTCGATCACCCCGTCGATCATCGGCTCCAGGAAGCCCTCGTGGTTGAAGTAGTGCCGCAGCTTGTCGACCCGGGGCAGCTCCACGCCCTCGGCCGCGAGGGCCGCCAGTGAGTCGGCGAGGTTCTCGCGGTACTGGCGGCAGCCCGAGTAGGAGGCGTAGGCGCTGGTGGCGAGCACCAGGATGCGGCGGTGGCCGTCGGTGACCATCTCGCGCAGGGTGTCCGTGAGGTAGGGCGCCCAGTTACGGTTGCCCCAGTAGATCGGCAGGCCCAGGCCGTGGTCCGCGAAGTCCTTGCGCAGGGCGTCCAGCAGGGCGCGGTTCTGGTCGTTGATGGGGCTGACCCCGCCGAAGAGGAAGTAGTGCTCGCCCACTTCCTTGAGGCGTTCCTTGGGGATTCCGCGCCCGCGCGTGACGTTCTCCAGGAAGGGGATCACGTCGTCCGGGCCCTCGGGGCCGCCGAAGGAGAGCAGGAGCAGGGCGTCGTAGGGGGTGGCGTCGAGCGCGTCTGGCATGGGTCGATCCTGTCATCCGGTACTGACAGCCGGGAAACGGCGGGGTGGCCGGCCTGGTTCCCGGGCCGTTCGAACGGGTGCATGAACGGGTGCGTTAGGGTCACCTCACTCGTAAGCTGTATGGGCTGCGTTCACGCCTTACGCGCATCCTGAGCCGCCCTTTCCCGACCGGAGCCCTCCGTGCCCAGCCCCTACCGCGCTCTGTTCGCCGCCCCCGGCACCAGGAGCTTCTCCGCCGCCGGGTTCCTCGGCCGGATGCCGCTGTCGATGATGGGCATCGGCGTGGTCACGATGATCTCCCAGCTCACCGGGCGGTACGGGCTGGCGGGCACCCTGTCGGCGACGCTCGCGCTGGCCGCCGCCGTCATCGGGCCGCAGATCTCGCGCATGGTGGACCAGTACGGCCAGCGGCGGGTGCTGCGCCCGGCCACGCTCGTCGCGCTCACGGCGTCCGCCGGACTGCTGTGCGCCGCGCACTACGGCTGGCCGGACTGGGTGCTGTTCGTGTGCGCCGTCGGCATCGGTGCCGTGCCGAGCCTCGGGGCGATGATCCGCGCGCGGTGGGCCGCCCTGTACCGCGACACCCCTCAGCTGCACACCGCGTACTCCTTCGAGTCCGTGGTCGACGAGGTGTGCTTCATCTTCGGCCCGATCATCTCCATCGGCCTGTCCACCGCGTGGTTCCCCGAGGCCGGTCCCCTGCTGGCCGCCGGCTTCCTGGCGGTCGGCGTCTTCTGGCTCACCGCGCAGCGGGACACCGAGCCGGTCCCGCATCCGCGCGAGCGACGCGGCGGTACGGCGATGCGGGCGCCCGGTCTCCAGGTGCTGGTGACCACCTTCGTGGCGACCGGCGCGATCTTCGGGGCCGTGGACGTGGTCACCGTGGCCTTCGCCGACGAGCAGGGGCACAAGGCCGCCGCGAGCGTGGTGCTCGCCCTGTACGCGGCGGGCTCCTGCGTCGCGGGCCTCGTCTTCGGCCTTTTGCGCTTCGCGGGACGGCCCGAACCACGCTGGCTGCTGGGCATATGCGCCATGGCCGTGAGTATGATCCCCCTCCTACTGGTCGGAAACTTGCCGTTTCTGGCCGTGGCGCTGTTCGTTGCGGGCCTGTCCATCGCTCCCACGATGATCACGACGATGTCCCTGATCGAACAGCACGTACCACGCGCGCAACTGACCGAGGGCATGACCTGGATCAGCACCGGGCTCGCGGTGGGGGTCGCGCTCGGCTCCTCGGTGGCCGGCTGGGTGATCGACGCGGCCGGTGCGCGGGCGGGGTACGGGGTTCCGGCGGTGTCCGGGGCCGTCGCGGTCGCGGTCGGTTTCCTGGGGTACCGCCGGCTCAGCAGGCCGGCTCCGGGTCGGGGAGGCACCGTTGAGCACCACAGCGAGCGCGAAGAACGGCACGTGGCGTAACTGGGGCGGAAACGTCTCCGCCCGTCCCGCGCGGGAGGTCACGCCCGCCTCGGTCGACGAACTGGCGGACGCCGTACGCAAGGCGGCCGAGGACGGGCTCAAGGTGAAGGCCGTCGGCACCGGGCACTCCTTCACGGCCATCGCGGCCACCGACGGTGTGTTGATCCGCCCTCAACTGTTGACGGGAATCCGCAACATTGACCGGGACGCCATGACCGTCACGGTCGAGGCGGGCACCCCGCTCAAGAGGCTCAACATGGCGCTCGCGCGGGAGGGCCTGTCGCTCGCCAACATGGGCGACATCATGGAGCAGACGGTCTCCGGGGCCACCAGCACCGGCACCCACGGCACGGGGCGCGAGTCGGGCTCGATCGCCGCGCAGATCAGGGGACTTGAACTGGTGACCGCCGAAGGGTCCGTGCTCAGCTGCTCGGAGAAGGAGAACCCCGAGGTCTTCGCGGCCGCCCGGATCGGCCTGGGCGCGCTCGGCATCGTCACCGCGATCACCTTCGCCGTGGAGCCGGTCTTCCTGCTCACCGCGCGCGAGGAGCCGATGCCGTTCGAGAAGGTGCTCGCCGAGTTCGACGAACTGTGGGCCGAGAACGAGCACTTCGAGTTCTACTGGTTCCCGCACACCGGCTCCACCAACACCAAGCGCAACAACCGCAGCGCGGGCCCCGAGAAGCCGGTGCCGCAGCTGAAGGGCTGGATCGAGGACGAGTTCCTCTCCAACGGCGTCTTCCAGGTGGCCCAGTGGGTGGGCCGCGCGGTGCCGGGCACCATCCCCTCGATCGCGCAGATCTCCAGCAAGGCGCTCTCCGCGCGGACCTACACCGACATCCCGTACAAGGTCTTCACATCGCCGCGCCGGGTGCGGTTCGTGGAGATGGAGTACGCCGTCCCGCGCGAGGCCCTGGTCGAGACGCTGCGCGAACTCAAGGCGATGGTCGACCGGTCCGGGCTGAAGGTCAGCTTCCCGGTCGAGGTGCGTACGGCCCCCTCGGACGACATCACGCTGTCCACCGCCTCGGGGCGCGACAGCGCGTACATCGCGGTCCACATGGTCAAGGGGACGCCGTACCAGGCGTACTTCACGGCCGCCGAGCGGATCTTCACCGCGCACGAGGGGCGCCCGCACTGGGGCAAGGTGCACACGCGCGACGCCGAGTACTTCGCCGGGGTCTACCCGCGCTTCGGGGAGTTCACCGCGCTGCGGGACCGCCTCGACCCCCAACGGCTGTTCCAGAACGACTACTTGCGGAGAGTGCTCGGGACATAGCTCCGTTTATGGATATTCCGTGCACCGGCATCACTTCTTGAACGAAGTTGAGTGGCGCGGCAATCCACGCACGTGGCCCGAATGGAGTACTGTTGCGAGCCCTGGGTCAGGTCTCCCGCCAGGGCGTCCGCGACCTTCAAGGACCGCCGGGAGGGGGCTAGTTGCACAGGGTGACGGAGTTGGTCACTTAGCGTTGCGAATAGGTAACCGTGCCATAACGGCGATCCAGGGCCCGTGCCCGACACGCCGGGCAACTCGGCAAGGTTGTGGCAGGCTGCACCCGGGCAGGCCACACTCGACTAGCGGAAGCAGCGACGCACGTGACGTCGGCAGGCACCACCCGGGAGGTCCCCATGCCCGAACTGCGTGTCGTGGCCGTCTCGAATGACGGCACACGGCTGGTGCTCAAGGCTGCCGACTCAACGGAGTACACCCTTCCGATCGACGAGCGGCTGCGCGCCGCCGTACGCGGCGACCGTCCCCGCCTCGGGCAGATCGAGATCGAGGTCGAAAGCCATCTCCGTCCCCGCGACATCCAGGCGCGTATACGCGCCGGTGCCACCGCGGAGGAAGTCGCCCAGCTCGCAGGCATCCCCGTCGACCGTGTACGGCGCTTCGAGGGCCCTGTCCTCGCCGAGCGCGCGTTCATGGCCGAGCGGGCCCGTAAGACACCCGTGCGCAGGCCCGGCGAGAACGCCGGACCGCAGCTCGGCGAGGCCGTCCAGGAACGGCTGTTGCTGCGCGGCGCCGAGAAGGACACCGTCCAGTGGGACTCCTGGCGCCGTGACGACGGCACCTGGGAGGTCATGCTGGCCTACTTGGTCGCGGGCGAACCGCACTCGGCGAGCTGGACCTACGACCCGCCCCGGCGGCTCGTCCAGGCCGTCGACGACGAGGCGCGCTCGCTGATCGGCGAGTCCGACGACCTCGCCGCGCCGGAGCCCAGCTTTCCGTTCGTGCCGCGTATCGCCCGGCTGCCGAGGGACCGTCCGCTGGACCGCGCCCTCGACCGGCCGAGCCTGCCCGCGCCCGAGCCGGTCGAGGAGGGCGTGGGCGAGCGCGACTCGCTGACCAGCCTCCTGGAGGCCGTGCCGAGCTTCCGGGGCGACATGGTCGGACCGCGTCGGGTCGGCCGTCACGCTGAGTGAAGTGGCTGGTGACCCCCGGAATCGGGTTGCATGGGGCCATGGACAATCTGGAGCTGCG
>NZ_JBEYVC010000200.1:0-19430 GCF_040643855.1 Streptomyces sp. NPDC047072
GATCACGGTCACCGTGCTGCACGAGACGCTGCGCATCGAGGTCACCGGGCACGCGCTGGGCCCGGTGCACGGGCTGTTCACCTCGAAGCCGGCGGCCAAGGAGAAGGAGGTCGCCAAGCAGCTGCGCTTCTGGGAGACCAAGAAGATCAAGCTGCCGCTGGTCGACGCGGACGAGGTGGTCCGGCTGGCCGCGCGGGCGCCGCTGACCTGGTATCCCCCGCTGCTCAACTGGCTCGGCGGCTCACTCGCCCTGCCCGAGCCGTTCGGCCTCAGGCACGCCTGGGCGGACAAGCCGTGGCGGCACCGCTTCATGGCCGACGACGCGCTGCGCGCGGCCACGCCGGTGCTGCGGGTCGTGCACTCCGCGGCGATCCGCGTCCTCGCGGAGAACGGCGTGAACACCGAGCAGTTCGGCACACGCGCGGGCTTCCTGAGCACTCAGGTCCAGGACGTGTCCCCGCGCAAGGCGGACGTCTACGACGCGTAGGTGTCAGGGGGCCGCGTACCACCGGCCCCCTGCATCACGCACTCGGCCAGGCCTCCGACAGCATCTTCCGTGTGTCCCCCAGCAGCTGCGGCAGCACCTTCGTGTGGCCGACGACCGGCATGAAGTTCGTGTCGCCGCCCCAGCGCGGGACGATGTGCTGGTGCAGATGGGCGGCGATGCCGGCGCCGGCGACCGTGCCCTGGTTCATGCCGATGTTGAAGCCGTGCGCGCCGGAAGCGGTCCGCAGGGCGGTCATCGCCTGCTTGGTCAGCGCGGCGAGTTCCGCGGTCTCCGGCACGGTGAGGTCGGTGTAGTCGGCCACGTGCCGATACGGCACGACCATGAGGTGACCGCCGGTGTAGGGGTAGAGGTTGAGCACCGCGTAGACCAGTTCACCGCGGCGGACGATCAGGCCGTCCTCGTCGGACTTCGCCGGGATCGAGCAGAAGGGACAGCCGTCGTCCGCACCCGGACCGGTGGGCTTGTTCTCGCCCTGGATGTAGGCCATCCGGTGGGGGGTCCACAGACGCTGGAACGCGTCCTGCGTCCCCACTCCCAACTGCTGCTCCGGCTCACTCGTCATGCTGTGCAGCATATGGCTTCGCCCGTTCGAGCCGTGTCGGCGGGGTTGCGGAAAACGGGGTCGCGACGAAGCTGAGCGGGCGGGCGAAAAGGCCCCCGGGAAGCCGACCGCCTCCCGAGGGCCTCACCGGAACCAGGCGTCAGACCTGCGCCCGCTCCTCCACGACCTTCAGGATCTTCGCGATCGCCTCGTCGAAGGGAATCCCGTTCTCCTGCGAGCCGTCGCGGTAGCGGAAGGACACCGAGCCGCCCGACATGTCCTCGTCGCCCGCGATGACCATGAAGGGCACCTTCTGCTTCTGGGCGTTGCGGATCTTCTTCTGCATCCGGTCGGACGAGGAGTCGACCTCGACGCGCAGGCCCTTCTTCTTGGCCGCGGCCGCGAACTTCTCCAGGTACTCGACGTGCGCGTCCCCGATCGGGATGCCGACCGCCTGCACCGGCGCCAGCCACGCCGGGAACGCGCCCGCGTAGTGCTCCAGGAGCACCGCGAAGAACCGCTCGATGGAGCCGAACAGCGCACGGTGGATCATGACCGGACGCTGCTTGGAGCCGTCGGGCGAGGTGTACTCCAGCTCGAAGCGCTCCGGCAGGTTGAAGTCCAGCTGGATCGTCGACATCTGCCAGGTCCGGCCGATCGCGTCCTTGGTCTGGACGGAGATCTTCGGACCGTAGAAGGCGGCGCCACCGGGGTCGGGCACGAGCGGCAGGCCCTGCTTCTCGGCGACCTGACGCAGGGTCTCGGTCGCCTCCTCCCAGACCTCGTCCGAGCCGACGAACTTCTCCGGGTCCTTGGTGGACAGCTCCAGGTAGAAGTCGGTCAGGCCGTAGTCCCGCAGCAGGCCGAGGACGAAGGTGAGCGTCTTGTCGAGCTCCTCCGACATCTGCTCACGGGTGCAGTAGATGTGCGCGTCGTCCTGCGTGAAGCCACGCGCGCGCGTGAGGCCGTGCACCACGCCCGACTTCTCGTAGCGGTACACGGTCCCGAACTCGAACAGGCGCAGCGGCAGTTCACGGTACGAACGGCCGCGCGCGTCGAAGATCAGGTTGTGCATCGGGCAGTTCATGGGCTTGAGGTAGTAGTCCACGCCCTCGTCGAGCTGCATGGGCGGGTACATGCCGTCGGCGTACCAGTCCAGGTGGCCCGACTGCTCGAAGAGCTTCCCCTTCGTCGCGTGCGGGGTGTAGACGAACTCGTAGCCCTCTTCCTCGTGGCGGCGGCGCGAGTAGTCCTCCATCACGCGGCGGATGATGCCGCCCTTGGGGTGGAAGACGGCGAGGCCGGAGCCGATCTGCTCGGGGATGGAGAACAGGTCGAGTTCGGAGCCCAGCTTGCGGTGGTCGCGCTTCTCGGCCTCGGCGAGGAAGTCGAGGTGCGCCTTCAGCTCCTCCTTGGTCGGCCACGCGGTGCCGTAGATGCGCTGGAGCATGGGGTTCTTCTCGCTGCCGCGCCAGTAGGCGGCCGCGTTGCGCATCAGCTTGAACGCCGGGATGTTCCGGGTGGTGGGCAGGTGGGGACCGCGGCACAGGTCCTTCCAGCACAGGTCACCGGTCTTGGCGTCCAGGTTGTCGTAGATCGTCAGCTCACCGGCGCCGACCTCGACGTCCGCGCCGTCGTCGGTGGAGGCGGAGCCCTTGAGACCGATCAGTTCGAGCTTGTACGGCTCGTTCGAGAGCTCCTCACGGGCGGCCTCGTCGGTCACCACACGGCGGCTGAAGCGCTGCCCCCGCTTCTGGATCTCCTGCATCTTCTTCTCGACGGCCTTGAGGTCCTCGGGCGTGAACGGCCTCTCGACGTCGAAGTCGTAGTAGAAGCCGTCCTTGACCGGCGGGCCGATGCCCAGCTTGGCCTCGGGGAACAGCTCCTGCACGGCCTGCGCCATCACGTGCGCGGTGGAGTGGCGCAGGATGTTGAGGCCGTCCTCGGAGGAGATCTCGACACCTTCGACGGTCTCGCCGTCCGCCAGCACGTACGCGAGGTCCTTCAGCTCGCCTCCCACGCGCGCGGCGACGATCGAGCGCTCGCCGGCGAAGAGCTCGGCGGCCGTAGTGCCCGTCGTCACCACGCGCTCGTCCCGCTCGGAATCGCGTTGGATGATCACACGGACGTCTGACACCGGTCTCTCCTGACTGCAGGTGGGATGCGGCGCCATACCGGGAGCGCGCGCAAGAGGCGATCGTACCGACCCGGCACCGGCCTCCGCGAAACGAGCCCCGGCTCCCGGCCCCTCCGCCCGTCACACTCCTCCTCAGTCCCCGCCGCACGCCTCCTCGAAGAAGTCCAGATTCTCCTGGAGCGACTTCATCAGCCGGTCCCGCTCAGCCTCGTCCACCTGGATCGGCACGACCCCGGAGGCCCCGGTCAGCCGCCGGAAGCCGCCACGGCTCTCCAGCTTGCCGTGCACCCGCACCGGCAGTCCTACGAGGTGGGCGTGCCCGGCGATCCGATACGACTCCTCGTCCAGCGTCAGCCGGACGTGCGGGATCTCGGCGCCGGCGATCACCCGCAGCCGTACCGACCCGTCCCCGCGCGGCCCCGACCTGCGCATCCGCACCACCGTGCCGGTGATCCGCACCGGGACCGCGGGCTCCTCGCGCAGATAGCGGGCCCCGGCCTCGCGCAGCACGGGCAGGTCGCCGGGCGAGAACTCGACGGCCTCGGCGCGCGAGGCGCACCCCTCGGGGACCCCGGCCGCGGGCGCCCACTCGACGGCGATCCGCGCCCCCTCCGTACCCCGGACGAGGGCGATGAGCGCGTCGGTCAGCTCCCGGCTCACCCCCGCCTCGACGGCCCCGTCGAAGGCGTCCATGCCACCCGTGGCCCGCTGGTAGTCGATGGCCTCGCGAGCGGCGTACAGGGCCTGGTGCAGCCGCACGGCGAGCGGCCGCCCGCTGCCGACGGGCACGAACGCGGTGAGACACCGGCCCCCGGCCGCGGAGCCGACCAGGACGCTGTCCAGCGAGGCGGCGGCCGTACGACGGTAACGGGCGCCGTAATACCCGGCACGCGCGCGTGTGGCGAGCGCGCCGGCGAGCAGGGTCTGGCGGGCGGCGGAGCGCAGTTGCTCCTCGACCGACCAGGGGGTGGTGTCGGCGGGGCCGGTCGGGACGTCCCGCCACCAGCGGATCTCGTCGCTGGGCACGGCGAGCCCGACGAGCACCTCGCGCGCGGAGGGCGTACCGCTGCGGGCGAGGGCGACCAGGGCCTCGCCGAGCAGGTCGTCGCTGTCGGGGAAGGCGCGGGACTCGGGCACGAGCAGGCTGGTGCCGCTCGCGCCCGGGCCTGGTGGGGTCCAGCGGCCGTAGCGTCCGGGGGCGCCGCCGCGCCGCTGCCAGCCGTGCCGGTGCAGCAGGGCACCGAGGACGGCGGGGTCGACCTCGTCGGGAGCGGGCGACCGCTCCCAGGGGGACTCCGGATGGGGGCGGACCGCGCGCAGTGGCTCCTGAAGGGGGCGGTGGGTCATGGTCTGCCTCCCGTCCCGACCCGCGTCATGATCTCGCACAGGGCCCGGTCGTCGAAGATGCGGTTGGTGGGGATCCGCACGGTGGTCCGGGTCCGGCCGGTGATCGGCTGGCCGGCCAGGTTGACCCAGTAGCAGCAGTGTCTGAGGTCGAGGCGGTCGTGGCTGGCGCGCAGCCAGTCGTCCTGGGATCTCGGCACGAGCATGACCACCAGGATCTTGTGCACGGACACCGGGGTGCGGGCGAGCTTGCGCAGATGGTCGTTGTCGAGCGTGAAGGAGAAGAAGCGGCCGGCCGGGTTGGGGGCGATCTGGTAGGTGCACTTGAGCTGCACCTTGATGGTGACCTCGTCGTCGACGGTGTGTCCGGGCGAGCCGTGACTGACGTGCCAGTCGATGCCGTTGTCCGGGAAGGGCTGCGACAACGAGCAGCCGGCCGCCGCCGCGACGGCGTGCAGATAGCCCACCTGCAGTGTCTCCATGCAGGCGGTGGTGGCGAGCGTGCCGCGAAGGGGGCCCGTACGTTCGGGCAGCAGCCCGCCCCGCTCGGGCTGCGCTATCGCCATGACCAACAGCCTTCCAAGCCAAGTGACATGCCCGCACTCGGGCCACATGAATCGCACACCGGGCCGCTGAACTGCAAAGACCCGTACTCCTGTTGTGTCCTTCCGGCGTACGGCGCAAACAGCCCGGGTATCACCAAACTGGCAGAAGACGGTGCGTCAGCTGCCGTGGGTGAACGAGGGGTTGTGTAGGTATGACGTGCTGGTACGAAGGGCCTCTGGCCGCTTTCGACACGGAGACCACGGGCGTGGACGTCGAGACCGACCGGATCGTGTCGGCCGCCGTCGTGGTCCAGGACGCGGCGGGCACCCGGCCTCGGGTGAGCCGGTGGCTGGTCAATCCGGGTGTGCCGGTGCCCGCCGGGGCGACGGCGGTGCACGGGCTGACGGACGACCATCTGCAGCGCAACGGCCGCTGGCCGGCGCCGGTGATGTTCGAGATAGCCGAGGTGCTGGCGGAGCAGGCCGTGGCGGGCCGTCCGCTGGTGGTGATGAACGCGCCGTTCGATCTGACCATGCTGGACCGGGAGTTGCGCCGCCATCGCGCCTCCTCCCTGGACCGCTGGTTCGAGAACTCACCCCTGCTGGTGCTCGATCCCCGGGTCCTCGACAAGCATCTGGACCGCTACCGCAAGGGCCGCCGCACCCTCACCGACCTGTGCGCGCACTACGAGGTCGAACTGGAGGGCGCGCACGACGCGGCGGCCGACGCGCAGGCCGCCCTGGATGTCGTACGGGCGGTCGGGCGCCGTTTCGCGGCCCGGCTGGAGCGGTTGGCCCCGTCGGAACTGCACACGCTGCAGACGGGATGGCACGCGGCTCAAGCGCGGGGGCTCCAGGCGTGGTTCGCGCGCAGCGGCCAGGAGGAGTCGGTGGATCCGGCGTGGCCGTTGCGTCCGGATCTGCCGGCAGCGGCGTGAGGCCGGTGAGGGGAGCGGGCCCCGCCCGATGAGGCAGGACCCGCTCCCGGCGTCTCACCAGGAACCGCCACCTCCACCGCCGGCCCCTCCACCGACGTCCCCGGAGGAGGACCCGCCACCGCTCGAACTACCGCTGGATCCGCTGGAACTGGACGGCGGGCTGGCGGCGGACAAGACAACCGCCACGAGCAGGACGTCGGTGAGGTCGAGCGAGAAGCGCCGCCCCGTGCTCGCCCGGGACGTCGAGGCGGCCACGGCCTGTTCCCAGGCGGATTGGACGCCCAGCGCCACCGCCCAGGCCGCGTAGCGGTCCGCCCGCTCCCCCACGGGCAGTTCGTCGGGGCAGCTGCTCGGGTCGGCCAAGTAGCGCCGGAACGCCTCGACTTGAAGCCACAGGGCGGTGCCGCGCGGGGTGCGCCGGTCCAGCTCCCAGGAGCGGGCCGCGACGGCGATGCCGACGCCGGCGACGACGGCACCGGCCAGCAGGACGGGCATGCCGGCGGCGATCCGCCGGCCGTTCAGGATGCCGCCGGTGATCACAAGGGCGACGCCGAGGAGGAGCGCCAGCACGTCGACGGCGCCCCACCCGAGGACGCGCTTCTTGGCGGCCATGTCCCAAAGGCCGCTGGTGACACGCCAGTTCTCCAGCCTGCCGGAGAGGTCGTCCCAGCCCTTCCGGAACCAGGGGTCGCGAGAACCGAGGGCGAGACTGCTGCGGCCGGAGAACATCTTGCGCAGGATGTCCTTCATCTCGCGTTCCATCCCCTCCTCGGAGTCGGACCGCCGCAGGACCGGATACGTCTCGTCCCCCTCGATGGCGAGATGGCCGTCGGCCGCGGCGGTGAGCAGCCAGGCCACCTTGTGCCGTTCGTCGACGCTCTCGGTGAGCAGGGTCCCGCCCTGGGCCGGAGTCAGCCCCTCGGGCGGTGCGGCGGACGGACCGACGGTCCGGGCGAGGCGCTCCACCTCGACCCGGCGCACCCGCCCGTCCTCCTCCAGCCGGTCGCGCCCCACGATCCGCAGCGCACCGATGGTCAGCGCCGCGCAGGTCAACGCGGCGGCGAGGAAGATACCGCCGTTGTGCATCGGATGCGGAAGGCTCGTCCCGACGGCCTTGCCGGAGGGCGCCGCGGGCAGCGCGGCCGCAGTCGTGACCTCGGTCTTCGTGGCGGTGGCGTACAGCGTGAGCCCTTCGCTGCCCTTGAGCCGGTCGAGCCGGACCACGAGGTGCCCCGGCTCGCTCTGCCGGGCCGTACAGGCCTTTCCACCGTCCCAACTGCCGTGCCGGCACCGCAGATCGGTGAACCCGCGGCCGTCCACGACATGGACCTCCACAGCGGAGCGGTCGACCTTCCAGCCGGTGCCCACCGCGTCCCAGGCGAGCTTGCCGCCCTTCACGACCTCGGGGAGCGTGTACTGGATGCGGTAACGGTGCACTCCGCCGACCAGCCGGTCGGGGTCACCGATCTTGAGCCGGTCGGCGATGTGCTGCTCACCCGTCTCGTCCCGGTAGTAGTCGCCGTACGTGTCCTCCCAGGGGACCGTGTGCCCGTCCAGGCTGACGCGTACGTCGTCCCCCTCGAACGGCGCACCCGGTACGTCCCGGAAGATGCCGTGCGAGTCCCCCGAGTGCCCGAAGTCGTAGTCGATGACCTCGGTGATCCGGGCGCTGCCGTCGGCGCGTATCTCGGCGCCGACCCACATCGAGGTGACCCGCTCCTTGTTCGCGAGGGTCTGCGCCAGCGCGGCGACCCCACCGAGGACGGCCAGGACGCCGAGCACGACGAACAGGGACCGCACCCTGCGCCGTCGTATCGAACGAGCCGTTCGTCCGCCCACCCCACCACTCATGACGACCCCCACAGGACGTACGACTGGACACAAAAAACCGGCCTGCGCATGCAGACCGGTCTTTTTCCGGGTGGGCGATACTGGGTTCGAACCAGTGACCTCTTCGGTGTGAACGAAGCGCTCTCCCACTGAGCTAATCGCCCGGGAACGCACTGAACAATACAGGTCCCCGCGGCCTTCGTTCAAACCGCTTCGAGGTGGGCGACGAGCCCGCGCCGCCCGGCGCGCATCATCAGCCGGTGGTTCACGCGGAAGACCGGCCTCCCCGGCACCGCGAACCGGCGCATCAGCGGTTTGCGTACGGTGACCTCCTGGTCGTAGCGGGCGAGGCTGCCCTCGCCGTCCGCGGTGATCGTCCAGCGCGCCCAGCCGTCGAGGTCCCCCTCCATCGCGATCTCCAGCACCCCGGCCTCCGGGTCGCGCCGCACCGCGTGCGCGGTGAAGACCAGGTCGTACGGCAGGGTGGCGCGGATGGTGATCAGGCCGCTGGTGTCGTCGAGCCGTCGCACCTCGCGCACCTGGGGCCACCAGCGGGGATACTCCTCGGCGCGCTCCAGGACGTCGTAGACGACGGCGGGCTTCGCGGGCAGGGACCACAGGCTGCGGAAACGGTATCGGCACCAGTCCATGGGCAGAGTCTGGCATCGGATCCGGGTACGTTTTGAGTACGCGTACTCATGCCGCGCGTCGTGACCCAGACCACACTTCACGGCATGACGCACATTCCGCCCCCGGCCGAGGAGCTGCGGCTCGTCGACGCCGAGCTGTGGCAACTGGACGCCCGCCGGGCCCAGTTGCTGGCCCGCCGGGCCTGGCTGGTCGCGGCGCTCCAGCCGAAGTGGCAGGCGCCGAGGCCGACCGGGCCGACGCCCGCCGTACGCCCTCGCCCCGAAGCGAGCGCACCGAGCGTGCAGAACCTCCTCCTGGTCCTTGGCGGTGTCCTGCTCACGATCGCGGCGATGGTGTTCACGCTGGTCAGCTGGGGTCACCTGGGGATCACCGGCCGGGCCCTGGTGCTCGGCGCGGTCACCGCGGCCGCGCTCACCGCACCGCTGCCGCTGCTGAAGCGGGGGCTGCGCTCGACGGCCGAGTCGGTGGCGGGCCTGGGCCTGGCGCTGACGGTCCTGGACGCGGTGGCGCTGCACGGCGCCGTCTTCCCGCACACCCCCGGGGCGCCGTACACCGCGCTCGCCTCGGCGCTGCTCGCCGGGCTCTGGACGACGTACGGCCTCCTGCCCGGCACGGCCACGCTGCGCCTGCCCCTGCCGGCCGCGGTGGGCGCGGCCCAACTCCCGCTGTTCTTCTGGGCGATCGCGGCCGACGCGGGCTCGTACGGGCTCACGGCCGCGCTCCTGGTGACGGCCGGGCTCGACACGGTCGTGGCGCTCCGGACGACGCCCCGGTCCGTACGCGTGGTCGCCGCGATCGGCGCGTACGGCGTGAGCTTCTGGGGCGTACTGGCCGCCGGCTGGCTGACCTGGACAGCCTCCGGCCCGAGCGCCGCCGCCCGTGCGGCGGCGCTCCTCCTCTTCGCGGCGGCCGTCGCCCTGGGTGCGGCCTGGCAGGGCGGCCGTACGACGCCGCACGCGCCCGGCGAGGGCCAGTCCCTCGCTCTCGCCCTCACCGCCGGACTGCTCGCGGTGGCCGCCCTCGGCGGCGCGGCCCGGCCCGCGCTGCCGGCGATGTGGACCGTCCCGGTCCATCTGGCCCTCGGCATCGCCCTGTTGGCGGCGCTACGGCCGAACGGACTGCCGGAGCCGGTACGGCTAGGTCTGCTCTGGGCGTCCGGCTCCGTGCAGGCGCTGGCCCTGCTGTGGGCGCTGCCGGTGGTCGGCGTGGTCGTGCTGGGCCCGCTCGCCTGGGCCTCGCGGGTGTGGACCGGTACTCCGTCGGACGCCCGCGCGGCGGTGGCGACGGACCTGTCCTGGCCGCCGTACGCCGAGACAACCCCGTTGATCCTGGCGGCCGTTGCGGGGGTCCTCGCGCTGGCCGTGCGCGACACGATCTGGCGCCCCAGGGCGCTGGCTGCCGCACCGGTCCTCGCCTGGACCGCGGTCCTCACCCTCCCGGCGGTCCTCGAACTCCCCTACCTCGTCGGCCTGTTGGTCCAAGGCATGGCGACCGCGGGAGCCCTGGCCGCAGCCGTCCTCCTGTCCAGGCTGCCCGCTCTCGTCGTGGCCCTCGCGTCCTCCGTGAGCCTCGCCTTCCTCTCCCTCGCCACGCAGACGGCCACCCTCTCCGTGCTCGCTGCCCTGATCGCGCTGTTCGCGGCGGCCTCCTGGCGCCTCGCCCCCTTCACGGCCCCTGCCGCCCTCGGCTACGGCGCCGCCCTGGCCGTGGCGACCGGTGCCGCAGCGAACTGGTCGCCGGCCCACACCGCACTGCTCGTGCTGGCCGTCTCCGCCGCCGCGGCCCTCCTCGCCTGGCGGCTCGACGACGCGAAGACCGTCGTACCGGTCGAGGCGGCCGGAGCGGCGGCCGGCCTGGTCGCCATCGCGCTGGCGGCGACCGACCTGCCCCTGCTCGCCACGGTCCTCGCCCTGTGCGGAGTGATCACGGCGGGCACGGCGATCCGCGAGGACCGCCGCCCGGTCGGCTACGCGGCCGCCGCGCTGTTCGTCCTTGCCACCTGGGTCCGCCTGGCGGCCTGGGACGTCGGTGCCCCGGAGGCGTACACGCTCCCGGTCACGGTCCCTGCCCTGCTGGTCGGCGCCCTGCGCCACCGCCGCGACCCGCGGACCTCGTCCTGGACGGCGTACGCCCCCGGCCTGGCCGCCACCCTCGTCCCGAGCCTCTTCGCGGCCTGGGCCGACCCCCACTGGACCCGCCCCCTGCTTCTGGGCGTGGCAGCCCTGCTGGTCACCTTGGCAGGCGCCCGCCACCACCTCCAGGCCCCCCTCCTCCTGGGCTGCGCGGTCCTACTCCTCGACGCCCTGCACGAGTTGACGCCGTACATCATCCAGGTGACGGACGCCCTCCCCCGCTGGGTCCCGCCGGCCCTGGCCGGAATCCTGCTCCTGGCGTTGGGCGCAACATACGAACAGCGCCTGAGGGACGCGAAAAAGATGCGCCTCTTCCTGACGAACATGCACTGAACCCACCCAGGGGCGCGGGGAACTGCGCGACCAGCCACAGACGGCCCGCAGTTCCCCACCACATCAAGCCCTACGAAGGCATCTTGTCCCCAAGCAACGCAAGGTTCTCAATGGCAGCAAGCCCATACAGAGCCGTGTCATTGGTGGACACCCAAGCAGCCTCACTCCCGGCAACCAGAGCGGCCGGCCCGCTCACGGCCTCCGTCTTCCAAGGCGCAGACTCCTTGTACCCGTCGGAGTTGTAGAACTTCTCCCACGCCCGAGCGGCGAGCTTCGCATCCCCCGTCTGCACGGCCGCATACGCGTCAAGCCGCGAATGCCCCTGGAACAGCAACAACGTCCCGAAGTTCGACCCATACCGCGCCGCCTGCTCCGCCTTGGTCGCGTTGAAGTACCGGCAGTAGTCGAAATACACCTCGTTGAACTTGGGCATGTCGACGAGGTCGATCAACTCCGCGCACAGCTCGTTGAGTCCGAACACGGCGGACAGGTGGGACACGCCCACCACGGGCGCCGAGGCCGTCGCGAACCGACCCGTGTCGAGGTCGTACAACCCACTCCCCTGCACGAACCCGTTCGGCTGCGCGGCGATCCCCTCCATCGTCGACAGCACGCGCGCCTTCGCCTTCTCCCACTTCGGCCCCTTGCGCTCCCACTCCGTCAGCCACGCCGACACCAGCCCGCTCCAGTCCGTGCCGAAGCCGATCGACAGGGCGTGCCGGTCGGGCGTGTACGGATCCGTGCGTACCTTGCGCAGCGGGTCGAGCACGAGGAACGTCTCGTCGGAGTCGACGTTGGCGTGCATAAGGTCGCCGACACGCTCGTCGGCGGTGAGGAAGTAGTAGTAGCGGCGGTACGTCGTGTTGGCGATGCGCTGTTGCTTCGCGCTGTCGGCGTAGTGCTGCACACCGTGCCGGGTACCGAGCCCGGCCCACTGCCCGAGGTGGTAGACGTCGACCTCACCGGTGTGCCGCGTCATCGCCTCGGCGAACCGGAAGATGTCCGCGCGGCCCGACCTGATGTAGGCGAACCACAGCCAGAGATCCGGCGACAGCTCGGAGTTGTCCCACGCGTAGCCGCCGATGTCGTACCGCCACTGGTGCCTGACGGTGTCATAGGTGTGCATGATGTCGCCGTGGTCCCAGAAGCCGTACCAACGGCGTTGCTCCACCTGGTCCTTGTAGTAGGTGAAGAGGAAGTCGAGGTGGTCCTCGATCTTCGCCTTGGCCGGGGTCGAGCGGTCCGGCTCGGAGTAGAGCCCCGGCCCGAACACCTTCGCCTTGATGAGCTGCTTGGGCGGCGCGGCCAGCTGCGGCAACACCCTTACGGCCTCAACCTGTTGGGCCAGCACTTCCGGCGTCGGCGTCGACTCATTGGCCCAGAACAGCAGTTCGGAGGTGCGGGCGATGCCGTAGGGCGTGCCGAACTCCGGCTCGTAGTCCTCGTAGGTGATGTTGAGGCCTTCGAGCTGTTCGGCGAAGGTGTCCTGGCCCATGCCGTCGTGGTAGAAGCGCAGGTCCATGGGCTGGGCCTCGGGCGACCAGAGCCAGAGGGTGACCTCGGCCTCGTCGGTCTGGGCGTCGCGGATGTCGAGCTGGGAGGGGTGGCGCTCCCAGAAGTCCCGCAGCCCGAAGGAGAATCCGCCGCTCGCGCCGCCGACGTACCCGAAGCCGGAGGCCCGTCGGCCGCCGCCGGCGCCGATCCAGCCGTGGCCCTTCTTGGTGCGCTTGCGCAGGGTGAAGCCGTCGGAGGAGAGCTGGGAGAGCGTGTAGTCGCCCCACTCGGGGATGTACTGGAGCCGGGTGGTGACCCGCTGGTCCCAAGTGGCGGGATCGGGCAGCTTCTTGCCCGCGTACTGGGCCTCCTGCACGGCGATGCCGGGGTCGCGCCGCAGCCCGGTGATGCCCTTGACAGCCTCGCGCAGCAGACCGGTGCCCTCGCCGCCGATGCGGATGTGGCGGTCGTAGGACTGGTCGCGCATCGGCACGGTGAAGCGGACGCCGAGCCCGCGGATGAAGTCGCCGCTCGCCTTGCCCGGTTCCTGCGTGCCGTCGTAGGTGATCGTGTGGACCATGCGGAAGGAGTCGGCGCCCGCGTAGAAGTACAGCCGGATCGAGAACGGCAGCCAACTCCTGCTGCCCTTGCGGTGCTTGCCGTCGATACGGACCACCGCCCGTACCGGACCGTCCTGTTCGACGGTCACGGAGGAGATCGCCCCCTCGAAGCGCTCGGTCTTGACCGTGCCCTGGTCCTCGTCCTCGATCTCGGGCTGGCGGATCAGCACGAGCCGCCCGTTCTTGGCGATCTCCGTGGAGCCGCGGGTGACCGACTTGATCAGCGTGGCACCGGACGTGCCGATCTTCGCGGTGATGACCCCGGTCGACACGGTGATCGCGCCGCCGCTCTTGTCGACGGTGACCTTCTTCTCCGGTACGGCGGCCTCGCCGGCGCTCAGCGTCAGCTTGCCGTTGCCCGAACTCACCGCGTGCGCGGTCCACTTGAGCGAGCCGTCGGGCCAGTAGGCGATCGGCCAGGACTGGACGGGCACGGTCTTGCCGTCCGCATCCGCCACCGCGAACTCCTGGCCCTCCTGGTAGGTGCCCTTGGGCCACGGCACACCGAGGGTGGAGCCGGGGGCGGCGCCCAGGCCGCCGTCCTCCAGCCAGTCCAGGGTCACGGGGCTGTCGTCGGCCTCGGCGGCTCTGGGCGCGGCCTGCGCGTCCTTGGTCCCTAGCGCCCAGCTGAACTGCGCGGCGGCTCCGGCGACGGCCGCCGCCTTGAGGAGGGACCTGCGGGGGATGGGGGACATGACTGTCCTTTCCGTGCGGGTTCAGGGTTTGCCAGGGGCATGACAGAGAGAGGTACGGCGCTCCGGGCACCGACCTTGGGTGGGGCGCCGCCCGTCGGCGGCGCCCGCGTTGCAGGGGGAGGCGCCGCCCGTCAGCGGTGCCGGTAGCGCTCCTCCACGGCGACGGCCGCCGCCGCGACCGCCCCGAGGACCGGGACCGCCAGCGGTGCGACGAACCCCGCGGACAGGGCCACGACGGCCAGACCCGCGACGATCAGGAAGGACCCGGCGGGATCGCGCAGGGTCCGGCGTACGGCGTCCACGAGCAGCGCGCGCCAGGAGGCGCCCGGCGTCCATACCGCCGCCGCGCGCAGCCCGGCCACCGCGACGCCGATCAGCGCGAACAGTCCGACGGCCCCGACGAGCGGGCCACCGGGGATCCCGGCCCGCGCCGCCTGGACGTCCACCCACACCACGGCCGCCGCGGCCCACCCGGCGAGCCCGACGAGCCACCCGCGCCGCGCGGCCGTACGGAAGTCGGCGACGAACTCCCGCCAACCGCCCGCCTCATGGCGCGTACGACGACGAAGATGCCGTGCTCCGGCGGCGAAAGCGGCCGGGTAGGTGACAACTCCGAGACAGCCCACGGCAATCCATACACCGGTGAGCAGGGACTCGGCGAAGAGCGCGAACCGTTCGCCGCCGAACACGGACGCCCTGCGGGCCTTCACACGCGCTTGCGCCATGCTGACCGCCTCACTTCCGTCACTTCAGTCCGGACGTCGCCATGCCGTCGATGAGGTACCGCTGGAAGGCCATGAAGAAGGCGATGACCGGGATCAGCGCCACCAGCGACATCGCGATCATGCTGCCGTAGTTGGAGATGCCCTCCTGGTCGCGGAACATCATCAGACCGAGCGAAACGGTGTACTTGTCAGGGGTGTTGAGGTAGATCAACGGCCCCATGAAGTCGTTCCACGCGTTGATGAAGGTGAAGATCGCGCTGGTGATGAGGGCGGGCCGGCACAGCGGCAGCACGATGGACCAGTAGGTCCGCAGATGCCCGCAGCCGTCGAGCTTGGCGGCCTCGTCCAGCTCGCGCGGCAGCCCGCGCATGAACTGCACCATCAGGAAGACGAAGAACGCCTCCACGGCCAGGAACTTGCCCGCGACCAACGGCACCAGCGTGTCGACGAGTTCCAGCTTGCGGAACATCACGTACTGCGGGATGAGCAGCACGTGGTACGGCAGCAGCAGCGTGCCGATCATCAGCGTGAACAGCAGGTTCCGCCCGGCGAACCTGATCTTGGCGAAGGCGTAGGCGGTCAGCGAGCTGGACAGCACCACACCGACCACGGCGAGGCCCGCGTACGTCAGCGAGTTCACGAAGAAGGTGCTGACGGAGATGCCGGAGATACCATCGGCGAGCCCGGAGAAGTTCGCCCACACCGGCTTGGTGGGCAGCAGGTCGACGCTGGCGATGATGTCCTTGCCCGGCTTGAACGAGGCCCCGAGCACCCAGACCACGGGGTACAGCACGACCGCGAGCACGGCGAGCGCGCCCAGGTGCCAGGCGATCGATCCGGTGCGCCGCCGCTCGTTCGCGGTGCGCGCAACAGGGCTGGTGACACTGGTCACTTGGCGGCCTCCTCGTAGTGCACCCACTTCTTCTGGGACCAGAACAGGACCGCCGTGACGAGCGCGACCGCGACCACCAGCGTCCAGGCCATCGCGGCGGCGAAGCCCATCTGGGCCTCCTTGAAGCCCTTCTGGTAGAGGTAACAGGTGTAGACGAGGGTGGCGTCGGCGGGCCCGCACCGGGTGTCGGAGACGACGTAGGCGGAGCCGAACACCTGGAACGCGTGGATCGACTCCAGCAGCACGTTGAAGAAGAGCACCGGGGAGATCATCGGCAGCGTGATGTTCCAGAACCGGCGGAACGGTCCCGCGCCGTCCACCTCGGCGGCCTCGTACAGCTCCCGCGGGACCTGCTTGAGACCGGCGAGGAAGATGACCATCGGGGCACCGAACTGCCAGATGCTGAGGGCGACCAGGGCGTAGATGACGTAGTCGGGGTTGCCGATCCAGCCGCCCACGTCGAGGCCGAAGATCTTCTGGGTACGGTCCACGATGGCGTCGTCGGAGAACAGCGCCCGCCAGACGAAGCCGACGGAGACGCTCGCGCCGATGAGCGAGGGCATGTAGAAGGCGGCCCGGTACAGGCCCTGTCCGCGCCGGCTCTGCGCGAGCAGCAGCGCGACGCCGAGCGCGAGCAGCAGCTTCAGCGGGGTGGCCACGACGACGTACTTGAGGGTGACCTCGACCGACTTCTGCCAGCGGGGGTCCTGGAACATCGTCGTGAAGTTGTCGAGCCCGACCCACTTGGGGGGCGTGAACAGGTTGTAGCTGGTGAACGCGTAGTACAGCGACGCGATCATCGGCCCCGCCGTGAGCAGCAGGAATCCCGCGATCCAGGGCGACATGAAGAGGTAGCCGGCGAGGTTCTCGCGGCGCCGCCCGCGCCGCCCGGCGGCGGGAGCGGCGGACCGCTTCCCGGCCGGGCGCACGGGCGCTTCCTTGACGAGCGTCATGGTGGTACGTCCCCTCAGCCCGCGAACGCGGCCTTGGCCTCGGAGAACAGCTGCTTCGCGGCGTCGGCCGGCTTGCTCTTGCCCTGGGCGACCTCACCGCCGAGGCGCAGGAACGCCGCCTCGACGACATCGGCACCGGAGGGATGCGGGGTGATCTTCCCCAGCACACCGGCCTTGGCGACCTCGTCCTCGTAGGCCGCGACACCCTTGTTGTTGGCGTCGGTGGGCTTGAAGGCGTCGTACTGCTCGGTCGTGGCGAGGATGCCGCGGTCGTACCCCATGATCTTGCCGACCTCGGGGTCGTGGACCATGAAGTCGATGAACTGCGCGACCTCCTTGGGGTGCTTGGTCCCCGAGAAGCCGCTGAGCATCAGGGAGCCGAGGTACTGGCCGGTGGCCTTGCCGTCGACGGTGGGGATCGGGGCGAGCCCGTAGTCCGACGTGCCCTCGCCCTCGTAGCGGATCGAGAAGTTGTCCCAGTTGAACTCGGAGGCGGCGAGCCCCGCCGACAGCCCCGACTTGGGCTTGACCTGCTCGACCTTCTTCGGGTCGGCGACGAGTCCGGACTTCACGCGCTTGTAGCCGTCCGCCCACCACTGCGTCAGGTCGTCCTCGGTGAAACCGAGATCGGAGTCGGTGAAGAAGGCCTTGCCGTTCTGACGGAGATACAGGTCGTAGAGGTACATGATGCCGAAGTAGCCGGTGTCACCGGAGATCTTCAGCTTGTCCTGGATCGTCTGCAGCGCCTCGAAGTACTCGTCCCAGGTCCAGCCGAACTTCGGCTCCACGCCCGCCTTCTTGAAAGCGTTGAGATCGATGCAGAGCGCCATGGTGTTGGCGCCGACGGGTATGCCGATCTGCTTGCCGTCGACCTGACCGTTCGCCAGAACGCCGTTGCGGAAGTTGTCCAGGCTCAGATTCCCGGCGTCCGCCTGCGACTTGAGATCCAGCAGAACACCGCGCTTGTCGTACTTGCGCAGGAAACCGACCGCATTCTGGAAAACGTCCGGCGGATTACCACCGGAGGCCTGGGTCTGGAACTTCTCCCAGAACGACTCGTAGTCCGTGAATTCCGGCTTGATTTTGATCTTCGGGTACTTCTTCTCGAAGAGCGCGATCGTCTTCTTGATGGCGATGGTGCGTGGTTCGCCGCCCCACCACGCGTAACGCAGCGTGACCGTTCCGTCTCCCGAACTGCCGCTGTCCCCGCCGCATCCGGTCGTCGCGGCCAGTCCCAGCGTCGCCGCTGTCGCCCCGGCCGCCTTCAGGATCGTTCGCCTCTCAACATTCCTGCTGGTTCCCACAGTCGGGCCCCTCCCCGCAGCGTCGCCGCCTGCATGAATCGTTTCAAGTAAGCGCTTGCTGGCACAAGTTACGGAGGGCCCGGAGGTGCGTCAATGATTCGGACAGGAATTTCTTGTGAGTGTGGTGAGAGGGCGGCGCGCCTCCAACAGCCGGGCGGCGCCGGGGAACTGACGAAGCCCCAGGTGAGAGAGGCAGGGCCGACCGGCCGAACAGGGCGCAGGCCCCCGTACGGGATCGACGGGCGGCCGAAAATCAGCGGGCGGCGGGGGCGGTCGGCTGCGGACGGTCACACGGGCCGACTCGGATCGCGGGCACGCGCCGGCAGCGGGGGCGCGGGGGCGAAGCCTCCGCACGCGCTGCGCGGCCGCGCAGAAAACGACGAGGGCGGTGTGTGCTCGCGTTGTCCGCGAGCACACACCGCCCTCAACCCGGGTGGGCGATACTGGGTTCGAACCAGTGACCTCTTCGGTGTGAACGAAGCGCTCTCCCACTGAGCTAATCGCCCGGGTGCAGGGAGAACATTACCCCATGTCAGGGGGTGCCCCCGACCTGCGACGGCGCCCGGTACGGCTCACTGGTCCTTGATGTTCCACGGCATCTCGAAGCCGAACTTCCACAGGTAGACGCCGAGTATGGCGCCGATGACCACCAGGCCGATCGACGTCAGGATGATGTTGCGTCGCCGCACCTTCGGGTCGAGGGCGCGCTGGGCCGCCTCGGTCACCTTGCGTTTGGTCCAGCGCAGCACCAGCTGGGCCCAGACGAACTCGGTCGCCCAGATGGCCATGCCGCCGAAGATCACGACCCAGCCCGGTCCGGGCAGGGGCAGCATGATGATGCCCGCCACGACGACCGCGAGGCCGATCACGAAGACGCCGACCTGCCAGCTCAGATGCAGCGCCCGGCGCGCCTTGACGAACTCCGGCGCCTTGGATCCGAGCCCCTGTTCGCTGTGCGCTCGGTCCGACTTCGCTCCGTCACCACCCGCCACGGCAACCTCGCCCGGCTTGTCACTCCCCGTATTCATACGGCCAAACCCTACCGGAGAGAATCCGGTCACCGGAATGGGCGCACCGTACGAAGGGGTTCTCGGCCGGAAGAGTTACGTAAAGGCACGCAAAACACTCAGAGGGGTTTACAACGGCACCGTAGGTGGCATGTCGATTTCGCCGACGTGCGAATCCCCGAGCGCACACTGAGCGAAAGGCCCTGGCGCTTATGAACACCACGGTCAGCTGCGAGCTGCACCTGCGCCTCGTTGTGTCGAGCGAGTCGTCCCTGCCTGTCCCCGCAGGCCTGCGGTACGACACGGCCGACCCCTACGCCGTGCACGCCACCTTCCACACCGGAGCCGAGGAGACCGTCGAGTGGGTGTTCGCCCGCGACCTCCTCGCGGAGGGCCTCCACCGGCCCACCGGCACCGGCGACGTCCGAGTCTGGCCGTCGCGCAGTCACGGTCAGGGCGTCGTGTGCATCGCCCTGAGCTCCCCGGAGGGCGAGGCGCTGCTCGAGGCCCCGGCGCGGGCCCTGGAGTCGTTCCTGAAGCGGACGGACGCCGCGGTGCCCCCGGGCACCGAGCACCGCCACTTCGACCTGGATCAGGAGCTCTCGCACATCCTGGCGGAAAGCTAGGAGCGAGACCCGACAGAGCCGCCCGGCGCCGTCCACTCGGGGAGACGGCTCGGGCTCGTACCACCCCATAGGGAACGACAGGCGCCTTGGTCGCGGAGCGGTCGGGGTCCTGACGGTCCTCGCGATCGTGGGTCTGTTCGTCTTCCGTACGGCGA
>NZ_JBEYVC010000201.1:0-19355 GCF_040643855.1 Streptomyces sp. NPDC047072
GTCCAGTCGAAGGCGGTCGCCTACGCCGACGCGGCGGCCTCCACCGGTCCCGCCAAGCCGTCAGCAGGGAGACGGCGGCCCTTCCCGCTGCCCGGCTCACGTGCGTTGTCGACGCGCGGTGCCGGGGCGGTGGCCGAGAGCTACGCCCCACAGGGGCCCGTGACGTTGGATCGCACCCGCGATGGGTACCCACGGTCCATGCGAATGAGCGTGGTGGACGTGGGGTCGAACACGGTCCGGCTGGTGGTGGCGGATGCGGAGGGCGGGGTTCCGCTGCCGGTGCACACGGCGAAGTGGCGGCTGCGGTTGTCCGAACAGGTGCGCCCGGGCTCTCCGGTGCCCGAGGAGTCCGTGGAACGGCTGGTCTCGGCCGTCGCGGCGGCGAACCGGACGGCGGGCAGATGGGGCGCGCCCGGTCCCCTGGCCTTCGCGACGGCCGTCGTACGGGCGGCGCCGAACCGCGAGGAGGTGCTGCACACCGTCCGGGACCGCACCGCCGTCCCGCTGTGCACCCTGCCGGGCGAGCTGGAGGCCGAGCTGACCTTCCTCGGGGCCCGGCGCTGGATGGGCTGGCGGGCGGGGCCGCTCGCGCTGCTCGACATCGGCGGCGGCTCGCTCGAAGTCGCCTTCGGGCGCGGCCGGTTGCCGGACTACATGGCCTCGCTGCCGCTGGGGGCGGGCCGGCTGACCCACGAGTTCTTCGCGGACTGCGACCAGCCGACGCCCGAGATGGTGCGGGCGCTGCGCCGCAGGGTCCGCCATCAACTGCGGGACGTGGCCGCCCGGATCCGCTGGGAGGGGCCGCGTACGGCGGTCGCCACCTCGCGCACCTTCCAGCAGCTGGGCCGGTTGTGCGGGGCGCCGCCCGGACGGCACGGGCCGTTCGTGGAACGCCGGATGAGCAGCCGTGACCTGGGCGAGGCCGTCGACCGGCTGGCCGCGCTGCCGGTCGACAAACGGGCGCAGCTGCCGGGGATCTCCGCGCCGCGGGCCGCGCAGAGCCTGGCGGGCGCGGTGATCGGGCACACGGCGATGAAGCTGACCGGGATCAGGACCGTCACCATCTGCCCGTGGGCCATCCGCGAAGGGGTCCTGCTGCGGCACATCGAGGAGGGCCCGGCGTGGTGGGCGGAGATCGCCCGCCGCCGCGAGGAGCCCGCGCCCCCGGACCCGGTACCGCTGCGCATCGCGGCCGGCACGAGCTGAGACCGAGTAGGTCGCGGCCTGCACGGACCCGGGCCGAGAACGTCGCGGCCGACACGAACCGAGGCCGTACGGCGCAGCCAGCACGAGCCGCGGCCGTCACGAACCGGAGCCGAGAGCGTCCCGGCCAGCACGAACCGAACGAGAGAAGAACCAAGAGGAGAGGTCATGTCCGAGCACGAGAAGCGGCCCGAGACCGCCCTGGAAGAGATCCTCCACGAGATCGAGGACGCGGAGACCCGACCCGAGGACTCCCCCGAGGAGCGCCGTCGGCGGGGCGAGGCCGCCGACGCCATCACCCCCAACACGCGTGCCGAGGAGGAGTCCCAGGGCGACTGACTTCGCTCAGCCGGGCGGCGCGTCCAGCGGCCGGGCCGCCAGCGCGCTCGCCACGCCGTGCAGGTTGGCGGCCATGGCCCGGCCCGTGCGGTGGGACCACTCGCGGCCGCGTTCGTCGTCGAGGTAGTCGGGGCCGGGCCCGGGGCCGAGGTGCCAGTAGGTCCAGGCCTGACCGGGGACGGTGTAGCCGATGTCGGCGAGGGCTCCCGAGATCTCGCTGATCACGTGGTGCGCGCCGTCCTCGTTGCCGGTGACGACCACCCCGGCGACCCGGTTGTAGGCGACCGGCCGGTCCTCGTCGTCGGTCTCGGAGAGCATCGCGTCCATCCGCTCCAGCACGCGCTGGGCGACGGAGGAGGGCCGCCCGAGCCAGGTCGGCGAGGCGATGACCAGAATCTCGGCGTCCAGCAGCTTGGCGTGGACGAGCGGCCAGGCGTCGCCCTCCCGTACGGCCTCACTGACCACCCCGGATTCGATCGGCAGGTCGACTGCCCGGACGACGTCCACGCCCACGCCGTACTTCTCCAGCTGCTCCACGACGACCCCGGCCAGCGCCTCCGTGTTGGAGGGATCCGGCGACCGTTTGAGCGTGCAATTGATCACGAGTGCTTTCATGCGGCGCCGGGTACCCGGGGCCGCATGGCACACGACCGTCAGGGACCACCGCTTCCGCGGGCCCGGGGAACCGTCTCCGCCGCCGTCGAGGCCCACCTGCTCGGCACCGGCCCGCTGCCGCACGACGAGGACGTGGCGGCCGCGCCCGTGTACGGCGACGACCTCCAGCTCGCCCTCTACCTCTGCTACGAGTTGCACTACCGCGGCTTCGCCGGAGTCTCCCCCGACCGCGAGTGGGACCCCGACCTGCTGCGCACCCGGGCGGCCCTGGAGCACCGCTTCCTCACCGCGCTGCGCGAGGACACCCCGGTCCACGACAGCGTCGACGACGCGCTGGCCGAGATCCTGGTCGAGCCGGTCGACGGCACCGGCGTCAGCCACTACCTGCGCGAGAAGGGCGAGCTGTGGCAGGTGCGCGAGTACGCGGCCCAGCGCTCGCTGTACCACCTCAAGGAGGCCGACCCGCACGCGTGGGTGCTGCCGCGGCTGTGGGGGCGGGCCAAGGCGGGGATGGCCGCGGTGGAGTTCGACGAGTACGGCGGCGGCCGCCCCGACCGGGTGCACGCCCGGCTGTTCGCCGACCTGATGACGGACCTCGGCCTGGAGACGTCCTACGGGCACTATCTCGACGCGGGGTCCGCGGAGATGCTCGCCACGGTCAACCTCATGTCGCTGTTCGGCCTGCACCGGGCCCTGCGAGGCGCTCTCGTGGGCCACTTCGCCGCGGTCGAGATCACCTCCTCCCCCGGCTCCCGGCGGCTGGCCGAGGCGATGCGCCGCACCGGCGCGGGTCCGGCCGCCGAGCACTTCTACGACGAGCACGTCGAGGCCGACGCGGTCCACGAGCAGGTCGTCCGGCACGAGGTGATCGGCGGACTGCTGGCCGAGGAACCGCATCTCGCCCCCGACGTGGCCTTCGGCATCGACGCCACCGGGCACGTCGAGGACCGCCTCGCCGAGCGGCTGCTGGCCTACTGGCAGGCCGGGCGCTCCTCGCTGCACACCCCCCTCCCTTCCGAAAACTCCCATATTTCCTGAATGGTGGGGTACTTGGGCGGGGTGAATCAGCCATTCCCGTCCCTGGTCCTGCCCGGTGTCTACGCCCCGCAGGAGGACACCGCACTCCTCGCCGGAGCCCTCTCCGAGGAACCGCTGCCACCCGGCGCGGATGTCCTCGACATGGGAACCGGATCCGGCGCACTGGCGCTCCAGGCGGCCCGCAGGGGCGGCCGAGTGACCGCGGTCGACGTGTCGTGGCGGGCGGTGTACACGGCGCGGCTCAACGCCTGGCGCGCCGGAGCGCCTGTCCGGATCCGGCGCGGCAACCTCTTCGCCCCCGTCCGGGAGGAGTCCTTCGACCTCATCCTGAGCAACCCGCCCTACGTCCCGGCGCCGGACGCCCGGCCCCCGCGCGGCAGAGCCCGGGCCTGGGACGCCGGTCACGACGGCCGGTCCGTGCTGGACCGGGTCTGCCGGGAGGCTCCCGCGCTGCTGCGCCCCGGAGGCGTTCTACTGATGGTCCACTCCGCGCTGAGCGATCCCGAGCGGACACTCGGCCACCTGCGCGAGGCGGGCCTCAAGGCCTCGGTGACACGCCGTCACCTGATCGCCTTCGGCCCGGTGCTGCGCTCCCGCGAGGACTGGCTGCGCGAGCGCGGGCTGCTGTCCGACCCCGAACTCGCCGACGCGAAGGAAGAGCTGGTGGTCGTCCGTGCCGAACTCCCCCTCTGAACCTCCTTGCCGCATCCGGCTCCAGCATCCGGGACCCCTGCTGGTGGAAGGCCCGGTGGAGGTCGAACTGGACGACGGGAGCACGGTCCGATCCGACCGTTTCCGGGTCGCCCTGTGCACCTGTCGGCGCAGTCGCCGCTACCCGTGGTGCGACACCAGTCATCGCGATCGAGTGCGCTTGTCGACAGAAAGTCAACGGAATTGACCAAAGTTCACTTGGTCGAGTGAACCAGATCTTGCGGACGCCGCCCTAGGGATGCTCCGGACCTCTGCGGGGTAACTACCGAGATCGAATGCGCCCCCTGCCGAGGTGGAGCGGCCATGACATCGGAGTCCGACAACCGCGCTCCCGAGACGCCCACGGCGAACCCGTACGCGCGCACCCGAGCGAGCGGGGATTTCACCGTGGTCGAGGCCGTGGGTGAGATCGACCTCGCGACGGCGGGCTTCCTCGGGGAGCATCTGGACGCGGCGACCGCCTCTCCCGGCCCGGACGTCCTGGTCGACCTGCGGCAGGTGGAGTTCTTCGACTGTTCGGGACTGCGGGTGCTGTGCCGCGCGGACACCAGGGCCCGCGAGCGCGGCGGGCGCCTGCGTCTGGTCTGCGACGCACCGCGCCTACACCGGCTGCTGCGCGCCTCCGGCCTGTGGCGCCGCTTCCCTCCCTTACCGGGCATCCCCGACGAGTCGCCGGACATCGACGACGAGGGATGACCCGAGGGGCCGGCGGACGGCCCCACTCCGTCCGCCGGCCCTCGGTGCGGGATCACAGGGCCCCGCGAGAGGGGCCGACGCTCCCCAGCCACAGACCCCTCGGGCAGGTCACGCGTGCCGTGCGATCCCGGTCCATCAGAACGTGAAGAGGCTCGACCCGAGGGAGCCCTTCACGCACTCGTTGGCGAAGGTGCGCTCATAGGAGACCCGCTGACCCCGCCACACGCCGTCGACCGTGACGACGACCGGGTCGTACTCCTTGGTGCACAGGACGTCGCCTCTGCTCCCCAGGACGCTCTCCAGGGCGTCGAGGTCCCCGTCGACGGCACGCAGTTCGGCGCAGGCAGAGGCGGCGGCCGGGTGGGTGCCGGAGGAGGTCGGGGCGCAGGTCAGCGTGACGGCCCGGGCCGGGGTGGCGGTGGCGGCGCTGTCGCCGTGGCCCACGGTGAGGACCAGGGCGGAGGGGGCGTAGAGGCCCGAGGGGGCGGCATGGGCGGTCCCGGTGAGGGGGCCGCAGACGGCGGTGGCCATGAGGGCGAGGGTGGCCGCCCGGCGCGCGGTGTTCCGCATGGTGTGCATCCTTCCGCTGGAATCGAGGGTGTGCCCTCCGGCACGGTCGGTGCCGGAGCGGCGACCGCGAGTCTGCCGAGTCCGGGCCAGGACTTCACATCGACCCCACAGCTTTCAGTAACCTTGCGTGTTGAATCAGTGGCGCGAAGTCACATAATCCGAACGCCTGAACCCTTGGGCCACGCGGTTCTTGATCGCCCGATCCGGCCGGATGGCCGAAAAACCGCCGCTCGGCAATAGGCCTGAAACATTCCGCTTCAGCCAGAAGCGCACACCGCGCGGACCCCTTGCGTTCATGTTCCGGCGGAGTAATCGTCATTACATGATTACGAAAGAGCAGAACGAGAAACTGCGCGGCTGGTTCACCGGCCGCCTGCCCGACGACGTCTTCGAATCGCTGGTCGAGGTGGTCGTCGACCGCGAGGAGATCACCGTGATCGGCCGCGTCCCCGAGCCCCGGCTCGCCGAGGACGTCTCGGCCGCCGAGCGCGAGGCGGCCGTGCGGGGCCGGATCCAGGAGTTCCGGGAGCGGACCCGGGAGTCCCGGATCGAGGTCGCGCGCGAGGCCGAGCACCGGTTCGGCAAGAAGGTGTCCTGGGGCGTCGAGTGCGGCGGTGAGCGCACCCTGTTCACCCATGTCGCCGCGCCCGTCATGACCCGGCTGCGGCAGCCCGAGCGACAGGTGCTGGACACGCTCGTCGCGGGCGGTGTGGCCCGCAGCCGCAGCGACGCGCTCGCCTGGTGCGTCCGGCTGGTGCAGCGGCACACCGACGACTGGCTCGCCGAGCTGCGGGAGTCCCTCGAACACGTCCAGCGGGTGCGGGCGCAGGGGCCGGACACCGAGGAGGTGGCGGGTTCCTCCACCGGTGACGCAGAAGATGGATGAAACGTCCACTGGCCGGGGTGTCGCGGCGGGCCGTAGCGTCGGCACACCCCAGCAGGACGGCATCCGCGTACGCCGCACACCCCGTGGCAAACGCGGACCGTCCCCGCTCACCGCGCCACCCCGCGCTCCACCGCCGCTCTCCCGCTGGAGCCTCCTTGTCCCCGCAGCCCGACACCGCCAAGCAGTCCCTCACCGAGGTCGAGACCCACGGAGTGGACCGCATCCCCGACGCGGACCGCACCGCGACCCCGCTCGACCTGTTCCGCCTGGCCTTCGGCGGCGCGAACACCTTCTCCACGTGTGTCCTCGGCGCCTTCCCTATCCTGTTCGGCCTGTCCTTCTGGCAGGGCCTCGCGGCCACGCTCCTCGGCGTGCTCGTCGGTGCGCTGATCCTGTGCCCGATGGCGGTGTTCGGCCCGGTCAACGGCACCAACAACGCCGTCTCCTCCTCGGCGCACCTCGGGGTGCACGGCCGGGTCGTCGGCTCCTTCCTCTCCCTGCTGACCGCGATCGCCTTCTTCTCCATCTCGGTGTGGAGCTCCGGCGACGCCCTGGTCGGTGGCGCGCAACGGCTCTTCGGGCTGCCGCGCACCGACCTGTCGTACGTCGTCGCGTACGCGGTGTTCGCGGGCCTGGTCCTCGCGGTGTGCGTCTACGGCTTCCGCTTCATGCTGTTCGTCAACAAGGTGGCGGTGGCCGCGGCGAGCCTGCTCTTCCTGCTCGGCGCCGTCGCGTTCGCCGGCGACTTCGACCCGTCGTACGCCGGAGTCTTCACGGACACGGCGGACGCGGCCACGCGGTCGCTCTTCTGGCCGTCCTTCATCGGCGCAGCCCTCATCGTGCTGTCGAACCCGGTGTCCTTCGGCGCGTTCCTCGGCGACTGGTCGCGCTACATCCCGGCGAGCACCCCGCACCGCAAGGTGATCGGCGCCGCGTTCCTGTCGCAGATCGCGACCCTGCTGCCGTTCCTGTTCGGTCTGACGACCGCCAGCATCATCGCGGCGAAGGCGCCGGACTACGTCGATCCCGCCGCCCCCGACTTCGTGGGCGGGCTGCTCGCGATCTCCCCCGGCTGGTTCTTCCTGCCGGTGTGTCTGATCGCGCTGATCGGCGGGATGTCGACGGGCACCACCGCGCTGTACGGGACCGGCCTCGACTTCTCGTCGGTCTTCCCCCGGCTCTCCCGCGTCCAGGCGACGCTGTTCGTCGGCGTGCTGTCGATCGCGTTCATCTTCGTCGGGCGGTTCGGGCTCGACCTCGTCCAGTCCATCTCGACCTTCGCCACGATGATCATCACCTGCACCACGCCGTGGATGGTCGTGATGATGCTGGGCTTCTGGACCCGGCGCGGCTGGTACGACCCGGAGGCGCTCCAGGTCTTCAACCGCCGTCAGCGCGGCGGCCGTTACTGGTTCGCGCACGGCTGGAACTGGCGCGGCATGACCGCGTGGTGGGTCTCCGCACTGCTCGGCGTGCTCTTCACCAACATCCCGGGACAGTTCGTGGGCCCGCTGGGCGACCTCGCGAACGGCGTCGACATCAGCCTGCCGCTCTCCCTGGTCGTGGCGGCGGTGCTGTTCCTGGCGCTGCTGCGGATCTTCCCCGAACCGCGGGCGGTCTACGGCCCCGAGGGGGCGCGGCTGGCCCGCACGGTCGAGGTGCCGGTGCCGCCGATCACGGGGCAGGAGGCGATGTCAGTGCCGTCGCCTACCTTGCTGCCATGACCGAATTCGTGTTGGTGGCCGGGGCGAAGCTGGGGGCGTGGGCGTGGGACGAGGTGGTCCCCGAGCTGCGGGCGGCCGGGCACGGGGCGCATGCGCTGACCCTGTCCGGACTGGCCGAGAAGAGCGGCACCCCGGCCGGACAGGACACCCATGTGCGGGACATCGTCGACGAGGTGGAGCGGCTGGATCTGCGGGACGTGGTGCTGGTCGGGCACAGCTATTCGGGCATACCGGTCGGGCAGGCCGCCGGGCGCATCGGCGACCGGCTCCGGCGGGTGGTGTACGTCGACGCGAGCGTCCCGGCCGACGGGAAGTCGTTCCTGGACGGCTGGCCGAGCGACGAGGTACGGGCCGCCATCGAGGCGAACGACGGCTTCTGGGCGTCCTTCTCGCCCGAGGACCTGGCGGAACAGGACCTCGACGAGGAGCGGATCGCCCGGATCGTGCGCGGCGCGACGCCCCATCCCGGGGCCTCGCTCACCGAACCGGCGGTTCTGTCCGGTTCCCTCGCCGAGCAGCCGACGACCTACGTCAAGTGCCTCATGGACTGGCCCGAGCCGAGCGAGGACGTCGTGGAGCTGCTCAAGAGCGAGTGCTGGGAGCTGGTGGAGATGAACACCGGGCACTGGCCGATGTTCTCGCGGCCCCGTGAACTGGCCCGGATCCTGTGTGAGTCCGTCGGCTGACCCATTCCGCATACCCGCCGGTATGGTCGGCCTCGGCGCACGCTCGACGACGAGAGGCGGGACGGACCGATGCCGAAGCACTGGGCGGACTTCCAGTACGAGATCTATCTGAACGGCATGTCGGGCGCGGTGCCCCGGTTGCCCACCGACCTGACCCGGCTCGAGCAGCTCACCGAGCAGCGGCTCGGTCCGGGCCCGGTGGGTTATGTGGCGGGCAGCGCGGGCGACGGCAGTACGGCGCGGGCGAACCGCGCGGCCCTGGAGCGCCGCCGGATCGTGCCGCGGCTGCTGCGGGACGTCCACGAGCGCGATCTGTCCGTCGAGGTGCTGGGCCGCCCGCTGCCCGCCCCGCTGGCCCTGGCGCCGGTCGGCGTGCTGTCGATCATGCATCCGGGGGCCGAGCCGGCCGCCGCCCGGGCCGCCGCCGCGCAAGGGGTGCCGTACATCCTGTCCTCAGCGTCCAGCACCCCCATGGAGCAGGTCGCGGAGGCCATGGGGGACGCCGAGCGCTGGTTCCAGCTGTACTGGCCGAAGGACCCGGAGGTGGCGCTCAGCTTCCTGAACCGGGCGAAGGCGGCCGGGTTCACGGCGCTGGTCGTCACGCTGGACACCCCGTTGCTGTCCTGGCGGCCCCGCGATCTGGACCAGGCGTATCTGCCGTTCCTGCACGGCGTGGGCACCGCCAACTACTTCTCCGACCCGGCCTTCCAGGCGGCCCTCGCCAAGCCGGTGCACGAGGATCCCAACGCGGCCGTCCTGCACTTCATCGGCATGTTCGCGGACCCGGCGAAGACCTGGCCCGATCTGGCGTTGCTGCGGGAGCACTGGGACGGGCCGATCGTCCTCAAGGGGATCCTGCACCCGGACGACGCCCGGCTCGCCGCGGACGCCGGGATGGACGGGGTGGTGGTCTCCAACCACGGCGGACGGCAGGTGGCCGGGGCGGTCGCGGCAGCCGACGCGCTGCCGCGGGTCGTGGAGGCGGTCGGCGACCGGCTCACCGTGCTCTTCGACAGCGGGATCCGCACCGGCGACGACGTCTTCAAGGCCCTCGCGCTCGGCGCCCGCGCGGTGCTCGTCGGACGGCCGTACGTCTACGGGCTCGGCCTCGACGGACAGGCGGGCGTCGACCACGTCATCCGCTGCCTCCTCGCCGAACTCGACCTCACCCTGGCCCTGTCGGGCCACGCGACACCGGCGACGATCGGGCCGACGGACCTGGTGACGGACCCGGTGTGAGAGACGGGGGGCGGGCTCCGGGGTGAGGGTCGGGAGGGCGGGCCCGGCGTGAGGGTCGGGAAGGCGGCCCCGGGGTGAGGGTCGGGAAGGCGGCCCCGGGGTGAGGGTCGGGAAGGCGGCCCCGGGGTGAGGGTCGGGAAGGCGGCCCCGGGGTGAGGGTCGGGAAGGCGGCCCGGCGTGAGAGACCGGGGTGGCGGTCCCGCCAACCGGCGGCCCGGCAGGCACCGGCTCGCCCCACCTCCGATCCACCACCCCCACTCGCCCTACGCTCGATCCGCCCCCCACTCGCCTTACGCCCGGTCCACCCCGTCTCTCACACCCGTTCCGCCCCTCGCCCTACGCCCGGTCCCCCACGTCCGCCGCTCTGGCCGACGGGGCCGCCGAGCCGGTGATCCGGAGGGAGCCCGGGCTCGCCGTCGCGGTCGGGTCGGTCAGCCAGCGCTGCTGGTCGGAGTCGTCGCGGACCTTGACGACGATGTCGGAGCCGGGATCGTCGTTGCTGGCGGCGAGCGCGAGCTGCTCGTCCCAGCGCGGCAGCAACTCCCCCTGCACGGTGAGGTCGTAGCGCACGTCCTCACCCCGCTTCGCCTTGTCGTCGGCGCACTCGCCGAGGATCACCACGCCCGCGTCCACGTGCGAGTCCAGGCACAGGTCGGGGTCCGCCTCGCTGCGCAGCAGTCCGTCGGTCTCGTACGACCACTGCTGGGTCGGCGAGGAGGAGCAGGCGGCGAGTTGGGTGCCCGCGCCCTCCTTCGGCGTGCCCTTGATGTCGAGGCACAGGTCGGCGGCGGCGTTGCGCAGCCGGGTCACCGCTGGCCCGGTGGGCAGTTGGGCCGTGCCCGGGGTCGCCGAGTCGGTGTCCGGTGCCGTCTCGCCGTCGCTGGCGCTGGTGGAGGCGGCCGGGTCCGCGCCGCCGTCGTGCGACCACAGACCCGCGGCGAGCATGGCCGCGAGAAGCCCGGCCGATGTGACGCCCACTCCGGTGAGCAGGGTCCGCGAGTTCCGCAGGCCCCCAGGCCCCGGGCCCCGGCGCGGGGCGGGTATGCGCGCCAGGATGCGGCGGCGCGCGGCGCTGTGCCGGCCGGTGCCACGGGCCTTCGGCTCCTGAGGCGTACGCCCGGCGCGCAGTTCGAGATAGCGGCGGGCGCCCCACCCCAGCACGGCCTCGGCGAGCAGCACCCCCAACCCGCCCTCGAAATGACTCAGTTGCTCCGCGGCGGAACGGCAGTAGCGGCACTCCGCCAGATGCTGCTGGACATCCGGAAGCAGTGCTCCACCGCGCCGGATCGGAACGTCGAGGAGTCGGTTGTAGAAGCGGCAATCCTTCGTCGGCGCGAGTTCCCGATGGGCATGTACACATCCTTCTCGGAATTTTTCACGCGCCTGTTCGAGCGCCGCCGTGGCGGTGGTCGTGTCCATGGCCAGCAGTGCGGCGGGCACCGTAATCGGGTCCGCCTCGACCTCGCTGTGCCACAACAGACAGCGGGAGAGTCCGGGAAGAGACTGGAATGACCGTTCGGCGAGCTTGCGATTTTCGGGGGTCATGGACTTCGCCGTCCGCATACCGCGGCCGCCGTTCGGTTTCCCGAGGTCCGGCAGAACCCCCGATATCCGGTCCTCGGACGACCACTCGCGGACCGTGTCCCGCACGGCCACCAGGACGCGGGGACGCAGCGCGAGGGCCGGCTCGCCGAGCGCGAGACGGTCCAGGACCTGGTGGAAGGCGGCCGCGGCGATCATCGACGCGGTCTCCGACGGGGAGGCGAGACAGATGACCGCGTATTCCTGGGCGGGCTTCCAGTGGCGTGCCATCAGAAGGGCCACGGACTGGGCCGCCTCGGCATCCGTGTGGCCTCTCAGCCGGGCGGCGAGGTCCTCGTCGGATTCTCCGGATCCCGCACCGGGCGGCGGGTAAGGAGGGAGCGGCGGGTGGGGGGTGGGCACTGAGCGGATTCCTTCCCGCGGACAGGGGACGCACTAAGTTCCCGTTGCCGGAAAGGGGGCGCGAAACGGGCGCGTGTCTTTCGGGCACGGGCGCGGGGAGCACGAATTCACCGACGTCCCTCCGCCCCGGTTCCCCACGGGGCGAATGCGACCCGGCCCTGCCCCCCACTCAGGTGGTTCACCCTTGCACAAGTCACTCACGGCCAACAAGGCACCTGAGCAACATCAGCGCCAATTGAAAGAAAGTCAGATGGGTCCGCAACTGTGTGCCCTCGCACCGGCTTTCGGCATTCCGTGCGCCCCGTGTGAAACCCGCGCACGCGCCGGAGCACTCCGCACGCTCCCCCACCCGCGGTCCCGGTAGTCCACTGGGAACCGGCCCTTCTCGGAGGCCTCGCGCGGGACGGCGGCTCTCCCGCGCGCACCCCGGCCGCCGACCCCGTTCCTCCCGCCCTCGGTCGGCGGCCCCGGGGGCGGGGCGGTCGGCGGCCCCGGCCCACCGGAACAGCTCGCCGCGAACGCCTCAGATCTGCCAGGAGCGCAGCCGGTCGGCCGCGCCGTACACGTCGGACTTGCCGGAGATCAGGTCGCGGGCGAGGTCGACGAGGGCGCCGTAGGGCGGGTCGATGCCGGCTCCGCTGACGAACATGTAGGCCACGGCGGTGGCGCAGGCGAAGCGGGCGTTGGCCGACGGTAACGGCTTGAGCAGGGCGAGGGTGTGCAGCAGGGCGGCGGCGCGCCAGGCCGGGTCGGAGTCGACGCCGAGGCGGGGCGGGTCGACGCGGTGCCGGGCGACGGCGGCGACGAGGGCCGAGAAGTCGTTGACGGTGGGCTGGTCCGGCAGGACCTCTTCATGCCGCTGGAGGAGCCAGGGCACGTCGATGTGGACGACGGGAGCCATCGGTCAGACGACCCGCCCCGCGCCCTTGACCGACGGTTCGTCGTCGGGGAAGGCGGCCGCGAACTCGTCGGCGTGCGCGGCGAAGAACTGCCGGAAGGCCTCGGCGCCCTCCTGGAGCGCCCGGTGCCGGGCGATGTCGGCGGCGGCCGCCTCCCGTACGAGCGCCTTCATCGACGTACCCCGTTCCTTGGCGATCTGCCGCAGGTCCTCAAGCTCGCGATCGCTGAACTCCACGTTGAGAGCTGGCATGCCCTCACGGTACCGCGCGGGTACTTACCCGTAAATACTCGCAGCTCAACGCCACCCCGCAGAGGTACCTCCGAATAAAACCCGCGCACAAAAGATGAGAGGTGGATCACAACCGGCCCCACGGATGTCACATTGCGACCGTCCGCTCCCCTCCCAGTGGTGAGAGCACCACGGGGAGGCCCACGAGATGTCCGAGATCCACGCGCCCGACGCCGAGGAGGCGACCGGTGTCTTCGTCGCGCACCGGGAGCTGCTGTTCGGCGTCGTCTACAACATGCTCGGCTCCGTCGCCGACACCGAGGACGTCCTGCAGAACACCTGGCTGGCCTGGGCGGCCCGGGGCCCGGACGGGATCACCAGCCCCCGCGCCTACCTGGTCCGGATCGCCGTCAACCAGGCGCTGCACCGGCGGGCGCAGATCGACCGACGCCGTGAGACCTACATCGGCCCGTGGCTGCCCGAGCCCCTGGTCGCCGAGGACACCGGCGCCGACGACCCGGCCCTGCGCACCGAGTCCGTGTCGCTGGCGATGCTGGTGGTCCTGGAGTCGCTGACCCCGCTGGAGCGGGCGGTCTTCGTGCTCCACGAGGTCTTCGGGTACGCCCACACCGAGATCGCCGGGATCATCGACCGCACCCCGGCCGCCGTACGCCAGTTGGCGCACCGGGCCCGGGAACATGTGCACGCGCGGCGGCCGCGGTACGAGGCCCATCCGCGGGTGCGCCGGGAGGCGACCGAGCGGTTCGTGCGGGCCGCGCTCGGCGGGGACATCGCGGAGCTGATGGAGATCCTGGCGCCGGACGTGACGGTGTGGACGGACGGCGGCGGCGTCCGCAAGGGCGCGCTGCGTCCGGTGCGGGGCCGGGACAAGGCGGTCCGGCTGCTCACCGGATACACGAAGCGGGGCGGGGCGCTGGGCCTGGAACTGCGCCACCGCCGGGTCAACGGCGACGACGCGGCGGTGCTCTTCGACGGCGACTCCCCCTACGCGGTGCTGGTCATGGACCTCACACCGGAGGGCGACCGCGTCTCGGCGGTCTACGTCGTCGGCAATCCCGACAAGCTCACGTACGTGCACAAGGAGGAGGCGTGACCCGTACGCAGCAGTCCGGCCGGGGCGAGAGGTTCTCCGGGTGGCTCGACGGCCGGCTCGGCACTCGCACGCTGGGCGCCAAGTACCTGCGCAAGGTGTTCCCGGACCACTGGTCCTTCATGCTCGGCGAGATCTGCCTGTACAGCTTCGTCGTACTGATCCTCACCGGTGTGTGGCTGACGCTGTTCTTCCACCCGTCGATGAACGAGGTGACGTACCACGGCAGTTACACGCCCCTGAACGGGGTGCGGATGTCCGAGGCGTACGCCTCCACGCTGGACATCAGCTTCGACGTGCGCGGCGGTCTGCTGATCCGGCAGCTGCACCACTGGTCGGCGCTGATCTTCGTGGCCGCCATGTTCACGCACATGATGCGGCACTTCTTCACGGGTTCGTTCCGCAAGCCGCGCGAGGTCAACTGGCTGTTCGGCTGGCTGCTGTTGTTCCTCGGCCTGTTCGAGGGGCTCTTCGGCTACTCGCTCCCGGACGACCTGCTCTCCGGCACGGGGATGAGGTTCGTCTACGGTGCCACCGTGTCGGTGCCGATCGTCGGAACCTATCTCGGACTGTTCCTGTTCGGCGGCGAGTTCCCCGGCCATGACATCGTGGCCCGCTTCTACTCGCTGCACATCCTGGTGATCCCCGGCATCATGGCGGCCCTCGTGGTGGCCCATCTGATCCTGGTCGTCTACCACAAGCACACCCAGTTCGCGGGTCCCGGAAGGACCGAACGCAACGTCGTCGGCGCGCCGTTCTTCCCGGTGTACCTGGCGAAGGCGGGCGGCTTCTTCTTCCTGGTGTTCGGCGCGCTCGCGCTGATCGCCGCGGTCGCCTCCATCAACCCGGTCTGGGCGTACGGCCCTTACCGCGCCGACCAGGTCTCCACGGGCGCCCAGCCGGACTGGTACCTGGGCTTCGCCGAGGGGTTGGTGCGGGTCATGCCGGGCTGGGAGATCACCTTCTGGGGGCACACCCTGGTGCTCGGGGTGCTGATCCCGGTCCTGGTCTTCCCGCTCCTGCTGGTCTTCATCGGCGTGTACCCGTTCCTGGAGGCCCGGGTCACCAAGGACCGCAGCGAGCACCACCTGTTGGACCGCCCGCGCAACCGGCCGGTCCGTACGGCGATCGGCGCCTCCTGGATCAGCCTGTACCTGGTCCTGCTGGCGGGCGGCGGCAACGACATCGTGGCGACCCGGCTGCATCTGTCGATCAACACGGTGACCTGGGCGGTCCGGATCGGGATGTTCGTCGTCCCGGCGGTCGTCTTCGTCGTCACCCGGCGCGTCTGTCTGGGGCTCCGACTCCGGGACCGGGAGCTGGTGTTGCACGGCCGGGAGACCGGCGTGATCAAGCGGCTGCCGCACGGGGAGTACATCGAGGTGCACCAGCCGCTCGATCAAGCCCGGCTCCATACGCTCACCGCGCACGAACGGCCCGGTGAGCTGGTGGAGCACGCTCGGGTCAGCCTTGATCCGCCACGAAGGACGCCATCCGGGTCAGGGCCGAGTTCCAGTTGATGGTGTGCTCGTTGGTCGACCAGGACTGGATGTCGTCGATATAGCAGAACTGGCCGACACAGCCCTGGAGTTTGCTCTGTGCGTAGGGATCCTGGATGGACGAGTTCGGCCCGCCGGCGAGGGTGCCCTTCGGCGGGTTCGGCATGTTCGGGTCGAGCTGGTGGGCGTACCAACGGGCGTGCTGGTTGTGGGAGTTGACCTCGCCGTAGCCGGTCACGTACGAGATGTTCAGCGCGTTGCGCCCGAAGAGGTAGTCGACGCTCTGGAGGGCGCCGTCACGGTACTTCGAGGCGCCCGTGATGTCGTACGCGGTGGCGATGACGATCCCGTTGTGCAGGATCTGGTGGTTGGAGCCCCAGTCGTAGAGGTTGCCGGGCGGGGCGTACGGCATGCCGTACGCCTGGGAGTTGAGGGTCGCGAGGTAGGCGTCAGCGCCCTTGACGACCGACTGGCGCACCTTGTCCCGGCCGGGGAGCCTGCTCGGTACGGTCGCCAGGTCCAGGCGGGCCGCGGCGGCCGTGCGGGCCCAGTCGTAGCCGAGGGGGCCGAAGATGTCGGCGGTGTGGACCGGGGAGTTGAGGACGTGGTCCGCGAACTCCTTCTCGCCCGTGGTGAGATACAGCTCGGCCGCCGCCCAGTAGAACTCGTCGGTGACGTTGTTGTCGGCGTAGGTGCCGCCGCCGGTGCCGTCGCTCTCCGAGGCGTACAGGTCCGGGTGGGCGAGAGCCGCGGTCCACGCCTTGCGGGCGGCCGCCAGGGCCTTCGCGGCGAACGCCTTGTCGTAGGGCCGGTACAGGCGGGCCGCCTGCGCGGCCGTCGCCGCCAGGTTCAGGGTCGCCGCGGTGGACGGCGGGTGCAGCTCGCGCTTCTGCGGGTCGTCGCTCGGCAGCAGCGGCAGGCCGGTCCACTGCTCGTCGTGGATCTTGTGGTGGGCCATCCCGGCGAGCGGCTGTCCGTCCGGGACCTGCATCTTCAGCAGGAAGTCCAGCTCCCAGCGGGCCTCGTCGAGGATGTCCGGCACCTTGTTGCCGCTCTCCGGGATGGCGAGCGTGCCGTCACCGAGCTTCGCGGGACGCCCGGTGCGGGCGTGCAGGGCGCGCTCGTAGGTGCTGAGTACCTCCCAGGTCGAGATGCCGCCGTTCACCACGTACTTGCCGTGGTCACCGGCGTCGTACCAGCCGCCGGTGACGTCGAGCGTGTAGTCGCAGACACCGGGCTGGCAGGGCACGTTGCCGTCGCCCTGGTTCGGTGCCACGTCGACATGCCCGGCAGCGCGGCCGTAGCCCGGGCGCAGGTCGTCACGGATCGCCACCCCGCTGCGCTGCGTGTAGTAGTACTTCGCCGCGTCGACCCGGAGCTGCTCGTAGGCCGAAGCACCGATGTCGAAGGGCCGGCTGGTCTCACCGTCCGCGACCAAGGTGAGGCCCTCGCCGCGCTTCTTGTAGGCGCCGAAGTCGATGGAGTGGACGTTCTGCCCAGAGGAGGCGTCGGTGCCGCGCGGCAGGGTCCAGCCGTGCGCGACGACGGCCCCCGAGGCGTTCTTCAGCTGCCAGGGCAGTTTCGTCGTGGCGTCGGTGACCAGGGTGGCGTTCTTAGGCCCCGAGGGCAGATAGGCGACCTGGTTCACCCGCACCCGGGGCCCGGTGTCCGGCTCGTAGACCTCGGGCGGCACCCCGCCCAGCAGGGACACGTCGTCCATGCAGAACCGGAACGGGTCGGCGCTGCCGCCGAGTTGGAAGGCCACCTGCGCCTGCGTGGTGTCGACGGGCGAGGTGAAGGTGTACGCGTAGGAGTTGCCCGAGACACTCAGCTGCGGGCTCACCTCGAAGTAGGTGTCGTAGGGCGCCACTTGGAGCCCCACGATCGCCCGTGCCACGTGTCCTTCGGGCGAACCGTTCGCGTAGAAGGCGACCTTGTACGACTCCCCTTTCACCAGGGTGACGTCGTTCTGTCCGACCGCGGCGTCCCACCGGTTGGCGGTGCCGCCCGGCACGTCCGTGCAGAGCCGTCCGCCGGACAGGCCGGCGGTCATGTCGGCGGTCGTCCACCACGGCTCGACCGCCGTGTCGAAGGTGCCGTTCCTGAGCTGCTCGACCTCCTCGGCGGCGGCCCCGGACGCGGGGAGGCCGACGAGGGCCGCCCCGATCAGGGCCGTCAGGGCCAGGAGCGAGGTTCTGTGTCGTTTCACGTCTGGGCTCCTCCGGTGAGGTGCGGGTGACGCTCGCGATGGGAGCGCTCCCAGATGCGGACGCACGTCATGCTTGTTGCAGGCATGACACTCCGTCAACCGGTCGGAGCCTCCAACTTGCCGATCCGCACGGCACCTTGGGACTCCCCGGGGTGGGCACTGGTCGGCCCGGCAAGGGTGCGATGAGCCCCTCCTGTCGCAGGCGTCACTCGGCCGGATCCGCCTCTTGACGCGGCCCTCTCGCACGGTCCCGGGCCAGGGGGTTCCCGCTCGTATCCGGGCGTGACGCACTACGCTGGAACCTCAGTGGCTCGGCTGTTCACTGTGAGTACGCGCAATGGAGTGGCGACGATGACCCCCGTGTACCCGTTCGACGACGCCGCGACGGCACGGGCCGTCGTCGGCGAGGACGGCACGCTGGTCGAGTGGAACACCGGCGCACAGCGGCTGCTGGGCTGGTCGGCCGCCGAGGTCGTGGGCCGTCCCGCGGTGAACCTGCTGGTCGGCGGGGACGGAGCGACGCCCGCCGGGCCCCTGGGCGCCCGCTGGGACGGCGACGTCACGCTCTGCCACCGCGACGGCACGGCGGTGTCGGTGTGGCTGCTCGCCCACCACTGCCGGCCGCTCGACGGCACCCCGGGACACTGGCTCGTCGTCACCCCGCTCGACCCGGGCGGCCCCCGCTCCCCCGACGACCCGCTGGCCACCGCCGTGCTGACCCAGTCGCCGTGTGCCGTCGCCGTCTACGACGACCGGCTGCGGCTGCGCCGGGTCAACGACGCCATGGCCGACGTGATCGGACTGCCCGAGGAGCGCATCCAGGGGCTGCGGCTGTCCGAGATCGGCGGCAAGGCGCAGAGCGAGGAGCTGGAGCGGCATCTGCTGCGGGTGCTCACCACCGGGCAGGCGCAGGACGTGCAGACGTTCATGCGGACCGGCGGCGAGGCCGTCGCGCACGCCTGGCTGGCCCGGATGGCACCGATCACCGACCCGGCAGGGCGGGTGCGGGGCGTGTGCCTGGCCGCCCACGACTTCACCGACAACTACCTCGCCCGCGAGCGCCTCCAGCTGGTCAACGAGGCGAGCGTGCGCATCGGCAGCACCCTCGACGTCACCCGTACGGCCCAGGAGCTGGCGGACGTCTGCGTGCCGGCGCTCGCCGACTTCGTCAGCGTCGACCTGCTGGACCCGCCGGAGCACGGCGGCGAGACCCAGGCGCCGCTGGTCCCGCCGATCGAGCTGCGCCGCACCGCCCACCACTCCGTGCAGGCCGGCGACCCGCTGGCGGTGGTGAAGCCGGGGCACACCGAGCTGTATCCGGCCACCTCCCCGCAGGCCGACTCCCTCACGGCCGGGCGGACGATCGTCGCCACGTTCGCCTCGGGGCAGCTGGACCAGTGGCTGGCCTGGAACAAGACACGCGGTGAGCGGGTCAAGGAGTACGGCATCCACTCCACGATGTCGGTGCCGATCCAGGCCCGCGGCCAGACCCTCGGGGTCGCGGTGCTCACCCGGTTCCGGCGGCCGGACCCCTTCACCCCGGACGACGTGCTGCTCGCCGAGGAGATCACGGCCCGCGCCGGGGTGTGCATCGACAACGCCCGCCGCTTCTCCCGGGAGCGGGAGACGGCCCTCGCCCTCCAGCGCAGTCTGCTGCCCCGGTCGCTGCCGCGTACGGCGGCCGTGGAGGCGGCCTCGCGCTATCACTTGAGGCCGCACAGGGGGCTCGTGGACGCGTACGCGCCGGGGGTGCGTC
>NZ_JBEYVC010000202.1:0-19339 GCF_040643855.1 Streptomyces sp. NPDC047072
TGCCGGTCGCCTTGCTGTTCTCGAAGACGATCGTGGCCGTACCGGCGACGGCGGTCGTGGGCGCCTCGTTGTACTTGGTGATGTCGTCGCCGGCGTGACCCGCTTCGACCGCGGCGAGCGCCCTCGCCGCCTCGGCGAAGGGCACGACCTGGGTGACGCGGGGGTCGAGCGCGCCGGACGCGACGAGGTCGGCCAGCGGGGCGAGCGTCGCCTCGGTCTGCGTCACCTGGTAGTAGCCGCCGCCGAGTTCGGCCGCCGCCGTCGGATCCACGGCGGTGACGACCCTGGACCTGTCCGCGGCGAGCGGGGCGACGGCGTACAGGGAGTCGCCGCCGACCAGGTCGAGGACGGCGTCCACGCCGTTCGGGGCGAGGGCGGCGATGCGGTCGGCCACGCCCTCTCCGTAGGTGACGTGGGTGGCCCCGAGGGAGGAGACGAACTCCGCCTTCCCCGCGCCGGCGGTGCCGATCACGGTGGCGCCCTCGGCGCGGGCGAGCTGCACCGCGGTGGCTCCGATACCGCCCCCGGCCCCGTTGACCAGCACGGTGTCACCGGGCTTGAGGTTCAGCAGGGCTATGCCCTCGCGGGCGGTGGCCGCCGACACCGACAGGGTCGCGGCGTCCGTGAAGGACACGGCGGCCGGCTTGTGCGCCGCGGACCCGGCCGGCAGCAGCGCGTACTCGGCGTAGCCACCGGTCAGCGGCAGGGCGCCGAAGACCTCGTCGCCGACGGCGAACCCCTCGACCCCGTCGCCGATCGCCTCGACGACGCCCGAGACCTCCGAGCCCAGGACCGCGGGCAGGGGGAGGGGAAGGACCTCGCGCAGGTAGCCCGCGCGCACCTTCCAGTCGACCGGGTTCACACCGGCCGCGTGCACCGCGACCAGGAGCTCGCCCGGTCCCGGAACGGGTTGGGGCAGGTCGGCGAAGGTCTGCTGCTCGGGGCCGCCGTACTCGGTGAAGACGTATGCCTTGGGCATGGTTTTCTCGCTCTGTTGGGTGGTGTGATGTCTTTTCCGGTCTCGCGCTAGAGCGTGATGACCGGCTCGCCGTCGAGGAAGATCGCGTGCGTGTTGAAGTAGGCGTCCAGGCCTTCGGGGCCGAGTTCGCGGCCGTAGCCCGACTGCTTGACGCCGCCGAACGGCACCGCGAGGTCGATGGTGATGCCGTTGTTGATCGAGACGGTGCCGCTGTGGATCTTGCGGGCGACTTCCAGGGCGTGCTGCTCGTCGGTGCTGAAGACGGCGCCGTTGAGGCCGAACTCGGTGTCGTTGGCCAGCCGGATCGCCTCGTCCTCGTCGCCGTCGGGGTAGGTGAGCACCGCGGTCACGGGGCCGAAGATCTCCTCCTGTGCGACCCGGGAGTCGGAGGTCACGTCGGTGATGATGGTCGGCGTGACGTAGTAGCCCTTGTCGAAGCCGGGCGCGCGGCCACCGCCGACGGCGAAGGTCGCGCCTTCCTGGCGGGCCGTCTCGAAGAAGCCGAGGACCTTGTCGTAGTGCGCCTTGTTGATCATCGGGCCGACGTCCGACCGGGGGTCGGCCGGGTCGCCGACCTTGAGCTGGGCGAACGAGGCGGCCAGGGCGCCGACGATCTCGTCCTTGCGGCTCTCCGGGACGATCAGCCGGCTCGGGTTCGTGCACACCGCGCCGTTGTTGTTGGTGATGTTGATCGTCAGGGTGTAGACGATCCGGTCCAGGTCCGCGTCGGGCAGGATCAACGCCGGGGACTTGCCGCCGAGTTCGAGGGTGACCTGCTTGAGCGTGGGCGCGGCGGACGCGGCGATCGCTCGCCCGACCCCGGTCGAGCCGGTGAAGGTGACCTTGTCCACGCCCGGGTGGCTGACGAGTTCCTGGCTCTGCTCGGGACCGGCGGTCAGGACGTTGATCACGCCGGCCGGCAGGCCGACCTTGAGGGCGGCGTCCGCGACGTAACCGGCGCTCAGCGGTGAGAAGTCGGACGGCTTCATGATGACGGTGTTGCCCGCCAGCAGGGCCGGGGGAAGCTTGAAGGCGGCCAGGCCCAGCGGCGCGTTCCACGGCACGATCGCCGCCACGACGCCCACCGGCCGCTTCTCGATACGCGCGGTGACGCCGGTCAGGCCGGTGCGGACCTCGTGGAGTTCGGTGGAGTCGGCGAGGCTCGCGTAGTAGCGCAGCATGCCCGCGAAGGCCAGCGGGTTTCCGCGGGCGGCACCGAGGACCAGCCCCGTCTCGGCCGTCACCACCGCGGCGATGGCGTCCGCGTGCCGCTCGATCTCGTCGGCGAGCGCGAGCATGAAGTCGGCCCGCTCCTTCAGGGAGAGGTGCGGCCACGGCCCCTCGTCGAACGCCGTCCGCGCGGCCTGCACCGCGGCGTCGACGTCCGCGCTCGACGCCAGCGCGACCTTGCCGAACGGCTCCTCGGTCGCCGGGTTGACCAGCGACTGGGAGCGGCCGTCCGAGCTGGGGCGCCATGCGTTGCCGATGAAGAGGTCCCGCTCGGTGACGGGGGCCGCCTGGTTCTGCTGTGCCATGGGGGTCTCCTGGAGATGGCAAAAGATTGGACAGCTGCGTCCAATTGGACGTCGGCGTCCAAAGTAGCAGATTGGACAGCTGCGTCCATAACAACGGACGGAGCCGTCCAGAATCGGTAGACTGGGCACATGAGCACTCCAGAGGGCCTCACGCGCAAGGGGCTGGCCACCCGCGCTCGCATCGTCGAGACCGCCGCGGAACTCGTCCTGGAGCGGGGCGTCAACGGGACGACACTCGAGGACGTCCGGACCGCGACGAAGACCAGCAGGAGCCAGCTCTTCCACTACTTCCCCGAAGGCAAGCCCGACCTGGTCAGCGCGCTCACCGAGTGGCAGACCGCGCGTGTCTTCGCCGCGCAACGGCCCCATCTGGACGAACTCGACACCTGGGAGTCATGGCAGAAGTGGGGGGAGGCGATCGCGGACTTCTACCGGGCGCAGCCCTGCTGGGGCTGCCCCATCGGCTCGATGGCCAACGAGCTCATCGGCAGCCACGACCAGGTCGCCGCCGCGGTCCAGCAGGCGTGGGACGACTGGCAGCGCCTGTTCCAGGCCGGGGCCGAGCGCATGATCGCCGGCGGGCTGCTCCGGCCCGGCACCGACGGTCAGCGCCTCGGCCGCTCGATCCTCGCGATCCTCCAGGGCGGGCTGCTGATGACCAAGACCACCCGCACCGACGAGCCACTCCTCGACGCACTCGACACGATCTCCCTCACCCTGCGGGCGCACGCCGCCGATCCCGTGCGCTGAGCGCACGGGAAGCCCCTGCCGCGCAGCTCGGGGTGGCGGTCTCGTATGTCATCGGTCGAGTGTCATCAGCCGAGTTGTGGCACGACCTCGGCCGCGATCCAGTCCATGGCCTTCTCCACCTGGCCGCCCACGCTGGGAATCCAGAGAGTGCAGCTGGTGAGCCCTGCCTCCGCGAGACGCCCGAGATCGTCGACCACGCTCGCGGCAGTCGGCTTCGCCCCGCCGAGCGGCCGCCGCTCGGACGGCACCTCGCCGGGGAAACCGGGCGGGCTGAGGAACTGAACGGAGGCGATCGTCAAGCGATCGGCGTCCGCGGGGTCGGCAGCCGCTTTCCGCAGACGGCCTATCTTGTCGGTGAGTTCGCCGGCGTCCAGGGCGGAGGCGTACCAGCCGTCGCCGAGCCGCACCGCACGACGCAGAGCCGTGTCGCTGTGACCGCCGACCCACACGGGTGGACCACCCGGGGTGGCCGGGGGCATTCCCAAGTGCGCGTCGCGCAGAGTCGTGAAGCGCCCGTCGAAGTCGGTGGGCCGCTGCGTCCACAAGGCCTTGAGGGCTGCGAGGTGGTCATCGGTGCGGGCTCCGCGTTCACCGAAGGGCACGTTGACGGCCTCGAGGTCATCCTGTTTCCAGCCGGTGCCGACGCCGAGAATCAGGCGGCCTCCGGACACGTAGTCCAAGGTGGCCGCCTGGTTGGCGAGCAGCACCGCCGGTGAGTACGGCACGACAAGGATCGATGTCAGCAACCGCAGGCGTGTCGTGGCGGCCGCGACGGCCGACAGCAGGACGAGCGGATCGGAGAGGTGGCCGTCGACGGCGTAACCACTCTCCAGGAGGCGGTTGCCGGCCGCGACATGGTCGAAACCGAGGTCCTCGGCATGGCGTGCGGCGCGGAGTACGGCGGCTCCGTCGTCGAGGGGCCAACGCTGCTGGAGAGAGACACCGAGGTGCAGTGGGGACACCGGCAGGCCTTTCGGTAGAGGGCAGCCATCAAGAACACCCCTTGGACGCCATCCAAGGGGTGTTCAGTATTATTGGACGGTGTCCAAGGGGTCAAGAATCGGTGGTGCGAATCCGGCCAGGCGTCAGTCGGTCGTACGTACGGCCGAGCGTCCCGTGAGGATCAGGTCGACGCCGTAGGTGAAGCGGCCGTCGAAGCTCTCCTTGGTGAGGTGGGTGATCGCCTCCGCCAGTGAGGGGAAGAGGGCGGGGTCGGCGGCCGCGGCCTCGGTGCCGGGAGTGCGGTCGGGCGACGTCTGCTCTTCGTTCACCAGGCCGACCACGAAATGGATCAGGGTCCAGGCCGTCCAGGCCACCTCGTTCGGACTGCGCCCGGTGGAGCGCAGGGCGGCGTTGAACGCCTCGGCGTAGGCCAGGGCGTGCGGACGGGCCAGCGAAAAGCCTGCCAGCGCCAGGCGGGCGCCGTCGCGACGGGAGCGCAGCGCGGCTCGAAACGACTCCAAGAGCCTGCGCACCCGTTCGTCCGGATCCCGGGGCAGGCGGGCGGGCAGGCAGTCGGCCATCATCGCGTCGGCCACGGCGGTGAGGAGGCCCGCCTTGTCCTTCACGTGCCAGGCCACCGCGTTGACCCGTACGCCCAGCCGCCCGGCAACGGCCCGCAGGGACAGCTTGTCGAGGCCGTCACCCTCCAGCACCTCCAGTGCCGCGGTGACGATCTGCTCTTCGGTGAGGCCGACATGCGCCCGGGACACCGGGGAGCCGGGCTGACCTGCCGATCTTGACGTCTTGGACATCGCCCAATAATACTCAAACCAAGAGTCTTGGACACCGACCAAGGGCTTCGGGCTTGCCGTGGTGGCGGACAGCCGTCCGTGGCGAGCCGGGATGCTCACCTTCGAAGGGACGTCATCATGGGGAAACTCAGCGGCAGGACCGCTCTCGTCACCGGCTCCAGCAGGGGCATCGGGCGGGCCACAGCCGTCAGCCTGGCCCGCGAGGGCGCCTTGGTCGCCGTGCACTACGCGCACAACGAGCAAGCCGCCCAGGAGACCGTCGGGCTCATCGAGAAGGACGGCGGCCGCGCCTTCACCGTCCACGCGGAACTGGGCGTACCCGGCGACATCGACCAGCTGTTCCACGGCCTGGAGGCCGGACTGAAACAGCACACCGGACAGATCGCCCTGGACATCCTGGTAAACAACGCCGGCGAAACCCTGGCCACCGGAACTCCCCCGGAGGAGATCTCCGTCGAGCAGTACGACAGGTTGTTCGCCGTCAACGCCAAGGCGCCCTTCTTCATCACCCAGCGCGCCCTCGGCCTGCTCACCGACGGCGGACGCGTCATCAACATCTCCTCCGGCCTGACGCGCGTCGCCAACCCCTCACAGGCCGTCTACGCGATGACCAAGGGCGCACTCGAACAGCTCACGCTGCACTTCGCCCGCCATCTCGCCCCCCGCGGGATCACCATCAACACCGTGACGCCCGGTCTCACGGACAACGGGCACGACGTCTTCAAGATCCCCGAGGTCCGGGAGCAGATGGCCCGGCAGTCCGCGTTCAACCGGCTCGGTGAACCGGAGGACATCGCCCGTGTGGTGACCTTCATCGCAAGCGAGGAGGCGGGCTGGACCACCGGCGCCTCCTTCGACGCCACCGGCGGCGGCCTCCTCGGGTAGGCCTTGCGCTCAGGCCTCTTCGGCGGCTTCCGCGTCGATGCGGACGTGCAGCTGGTCGGCCACGGTGGTCAAAGTGGCTCCCAGGGGGAGTGCCACGCGGGTGAGGGCGTGGTGGTCGCCTCGGGTGGGGTCCCGGTTGACGATGACGACGGGTTTGCCGGCCTCGGCCGCCTGGCGGACGAACCGCAGCCCGGACATCACGGTCAGGGAGGAACCCAGCACCAGAAGGGATCTCGCCTCCCGGACCAGCCGGCGGCACCGCTCGACCCGCGGAGCCGGCACCGTCTCACCGAAGAACACCACGTCCGGCTTGAGGACACCGCCGCAGACCAGGCAGGGCAGGACACGGAAGTCGCCGACCTGCGCGTCGGTGAGGTCGGCGTCGCCGTCGGGGTTGATCGCGGCGGCTGTCGGCGCGAAGCCCGGGTTGGCCTCCTTCAGACGCAGGGCGAGGGCACGGCGAGAGCCGACAGCCCCGCAGGACAGACAGACGACCCGGCTCAGGCTGCCGTGCAGCTCGACGACGTCCTCGCTGCCCGCGGCCTGGTGCAGGCCGTCGACGTTCTGGCTGATCACACCCGACAGCAGGCCGTGCCGCTCGAACGCCGCCACGGCCCGGTGCCCCGCGTTGGGGCGGGCACGACCGAAGGTGCGCCAGCCCAGGTGACTGCGCGCCCAGTACCGGCGGCGGGCCTGGGCACTGGCGGTGAAGTCCTGATAGGTCATCGGCGTGTGCCGGCCGAGGCTCCCGCCCTCGCTCCGGTAGTCGGGGATGCCCGACTCCGTCGAGATGCCCGCCCCGCTGAGCACCAGCACACCGCCCGCGCGCAGCAGCTCGACGACCGGCCCCGGATCCGTGGTGCCGGGCGGCAGATCCCCGGCAGGGGTCCAGCTCAGCGTGGGACGCATGCGCATGCCGCAAGGGTACGGGCTTGTCGGCCCCGGTTCCGGGGCCTGTGCCGTGGTCTACCGGACGGCGTCCGGCAGGTCGCCCTCCATCAGCTGGATCCGGATGCCGTCGGGGTCCAGGCAGGCGATGAAGGTCCGCTCGACGCCGTCGGGGCCGACGGTCGGCGTGCGCGTGTGCTCCAGCACCTTGCCGCCCAGACGTGCCAGACGTCCGGCCACCTCGTCGGCGTCGTCGACACGGAAGGCGAGCTGCCCGATCCCGGTGACGTTCAGGGGCTCGCGCCCGGCCCACGCCGTCGGCTGCGGGCTGGTCAGGTGGATCACCTCCACGACGAGCGTGCCGTTCTTGAGGAAGTGCACCTCGCACTCGAAGTCGTCGAACTCGTACAGCGCACCGAACTGAGGACCCCCCACCGTCAGGGAGTGAAGGTCACTGAAGCCGAGTCCTTCGGTGTAGAAGCGCAGGGAGGCTTCAAGGTCGAAGACCAGGATGCCTATGTGGCTGGGGGCAGGGGTCGCATTCACAAGGGGTCCTTTCACGGGGGCGACGCCGGTCGCGTCATGTCCTGCGCCAGCCTGCTGGAGCGGGGCAGGCGTACCCAGATCTCGGCTGTGAGTACGTTCCCGGGTCCTAGCACTGGCGGGGTCAGGCTTCCCGTCGTACGACCGTGAATACTTGACCTATGGACGGTACGGAGGAACGGCCGGAGGCCGGGGGGACCCTGGACCGGCGGGCCGGGCTCAGCGAGTTCCTGCGCACCCGGCGGGCCCGGCTGACACCGCGGGAGGTCGGGCTGCCGGAGTTCGGCCGACGCCGCCGGGTGCCCGGACTGCGCCGTGAGGAGCTCGCGCAGCTGGCGGGCGTGTCGGTGACCTACTACACACGGCTGGAGCAGGGCAACGGGCGCAATGTCTCGGCGGAGGTGCTCGACGCGATCGCGCGCGCCCTGCGGCTGAGCGACGCCGAGCACGCCCATCTGATGCAGCTCGCGAAGCCGACGGCGCGGCGGAAGAAGCCGTCGGCGCGGTCGCAGCAGGTGCGGGGCTCGCTGCGGCAGCTGCTGGACACGCTGGACGGCGTCCCCGCCTTTGTCACGGGGCGGCGCGCGGACATCCTCGCGTGGAACCGGATGGCGGCGGCCGTCTTCGGGGACTGGTCCGAACTGCCCGCCCCCGAGCGGAACTGGGCACGGCTGCTGTTCCTCGATCCCGAGTACCGCGAGCTGTACGTCGAGTGGGAGTCCAAGACGGCCGACATGGTGAGCTTCCTGCGCATGGACGCCGGCCGCCACCCGGACGACCCGCGGCTGTCCTCCCTGATCGGGGAGCTCTCGATGAAGAGCGAGGAGTTCCGGCGGCTGTGGGCCACGCACGACGTCAAGGAGAAGAGCCACGGGGTGAAGCGCCTGCGGCATCCCCTGGTCGGCGAGCTCACCCTCTCCTTCGAGACGTTCCAGCTGCCGGACGACAGCGAGCAGCTCCTGATCACGTACCACGCGGAGCAGGGGTCACCCACCGCGGAGTCACTGCGTCTGCTGGCCAGCTGGGGCACGGACGCACGAGCCTCACGACGCCCCAAGCGCGTTTGAGACCGAGGGTCGTGCACTGCGCATCGCTTCACTTCCTGCCGCCCAACGCCTCCTTCCGCATGACGTCGACGAAGCTCGGCACGCCTTGCGTGGTGCGTACGTCGATGAAGGCGCGTAGGTCTGAAGAGGAGGCTTTCGCCGGGTGCCTCCGCTCCGAAGAGGATGACCGAGGTCACGCCCACGAAACGCCGGACCCCCGTGCTCTGCCATGGCCCGTGTGATGTGAGCGGCGCTGCGGGAGTACACCCGCACAGGGCTTTCGCCCTTGGAGGCGCCGAGTGTGGAGATGACCGCGTCCTGTCCGGCCACGACACGTGCGACCGCGTCGGGGTCCAGCACATCCGCGCCCGTCACCCGCAGCCGCGGATCGCTCAGCGGGAAGGAGCCAGGTCGGCGAGTGATCGCGGTGACCGTGTGTCCTTCGGTGAGCGCCTGCCGGGTGACCTGCCGCCCGGTCGGTCCGTTCGCGCCGAAGACGACGAGCTTCACGGGCTCTCCCCGTCACCGCCGGCGGCGAGGAGCTCGGCGCGGATCTGTGGCAGCACCTTCGTGCCGAGGAGTTCGATGCCGCGCAGGAAGTCGCGCTGGGGCATGCCGCCGACGTCCATCTGGAGGATCTGGCGGGTGTGGCCGAGCAGTTGGTGCAGATGGAGGATGCGGTCGGCGATCTCGTCGGGGCCGCCGACGAAGACCATGCCGTCGGGGCCGTACTGTGCCGCGCGGTCGGCGCGTGAGGGGGCGGGGCGGCCCAGTTCGGCCATGCCCTCGGCCATCATGCGGTGCTCGTACTCCAGGTAGGTCGCACGGGCCTGGGCATCGGACTCGGCCACGAACCCGTGCACGGCGACCGCGATCTCCGCCCGGTCGGCGGGGTGCCCGACCTGGTCCCAGGCGTCGCGGTAGGCGTGGCCGTAGCGCGCCCAGCGTTCGGGGGTGCCGCCGAGGACGCCGAGGAACATCGGCAGCCCCAGCTCGACGGCCCGCCGCACCGAATCCGGGCTGCCGCCGGTGCCCAGCCAGATCTTCAACGGCTCCTCGGGGCGCGGGAAGACGGTGACATCCCGCAACGGCCGCCTGCGGTGCGGGCCGTGCCAGGTGACGTTCTCGCCCGCATTGACGGCCATCAGCAGGTCGAGCTTCGAGGCGTACAACAGGTCGTAGTCGTGCTCGTCGTGGTCGAAGAGCGGGAACGTGATCGTCGACGAACCGCGTCCGGCGACCAGTTCGATACGTCCGGGAGCCAGGGACGCGGCGGTCGCGAGCTGCTGGAACACCCGGATCGGATCGTCCGTGGACAGGACGGTGACCGCCGTGCCGAGCTTGATGCGGTGGGTGGCGGCCGCGGCGGCGTTGACCACGGAGGTGGGTGAGGACAGCGGCATCGCCCGCATGTGGTGCTCGCCCACGCCGAAGTAGTCCAGTCCCACCTCGTCGGCGAGCTTGATCGCCTCCAGTACGTCACGGAGGGCCTGGGCGGTGGGGCCGCGGCCGCCGTCGGGCAGGCGCGGGGTGTTGCCGAAGGAGTAGACGCCGAGTTCGAAGGTCATGGCGGTGTCCGGGCTCAGTTGCTGATGGCGGGCATGGCCCGCCGGTAGCGGCGGTCGGTGAGCTGGGAGACCAGGAACGCGGCGATGTCGGCGCGGCTCATGGCGGAGCCGACCTTGTCGTGGCCGAGGAAGCCGGCGCGGATCCGGCCCGTGGCGGGCTTGTCCGTCGGGTTGGTGATGCGGGCGATGGTGTAGTCGAGGCCGGAGTCGGTGACGGCCTCGGTCATGCCCTTCAGCTCGGCCAGCGCGTTGGGGAACATCAGCCCGGCCGCGACGGGCAGGACCTTGTGCTTCCAGTGCGGCTTGTCCTGGGGGTCGGCCAGCGACGGCGTGGCCAGGCCGATGAAGCGGGTGACCTGCTGCTTCTCCATGACCCGCACGATGGTGCGGGTGCCGTCGGTCACCTGTGAGCCCTTGGTGGACCGTTTCAGGGAGGGGCCGAGGGCGCTGATGACCGCGTCGGCGCCTCTGATGGCCTTCTCGACGGCGTCGCAGTCGGACAGTTGCCCGGTGACGACCGTGAGGTGGTCGTGGAAGAGGGTGAACTTGGCGGGAGTGCGGACCAGGGCGGTGACGTCGTGGCCGTCGTCAAGGAGCTGCTGGACGACGAGGCTGCCGATGGCGCCGCTCGCACCGAAGACGGTGACATGCATGAGAGACGGTTCCTTGCAGAGGGGAGGTCAGAAGCTGTACGGACCGAAGCGGCCCCAGGCCACCAGGACGGCCAGGATCAGTAGGACCGCGTTGAAGCCGATCGCGCCCGGCTCCTTACGGCGGGCGTGGGTGAGCGCGGCCAGGACCATCACCACGGCCAGACCGGTCGCGGCCAGCGGGGTCAGCACGGGGGCGATGTCGGTGGCCGCGGGCAGGATCAGGCCGAGGGCGGCGGCGAACTCGACGACGCCTATGAAGCGGACGGTGCCCTGCGAGAAGTCGGTCGTCCAGGGCAGCTGACCGGCCAGCTTCTCCTTGGGCTGGGTCGACTTCATGACACCGGCCATGGCGAACATGGCGGCCAGCACGGCCTGGACGATCCACAGGAAGACGTTCATGTAAGGGTTCCTTGGCGGAGAGGGCCGGTCAGGCGTTGAAGACCGCTTCGGAGCGGTCGCGCTTCTCGTGAAGCTCCCAGTACAGCGGGGCGATGTCGTCGGCCTCGGCCGTCGGGAAGCCCTCCGGGCCGCCCCCGCCGATCCAGACGTTGATCGCCACATGTGCGGCGTGCACACCGCTGCCGGCCAGTTCCTTGTCCAGGTTGATCACCCAGTTGCGCAGGGCTGCCGAGGCCGCGTTGACGTTGCCGAGCATGGGGACGGGGTCGACGGAGCCGCCGCCGGTGGTGAACAGCAGGGTTCCGGCACCGGCCTCCCGCATCGCGGGCAGGACCGACTGAGCGGCCGTAATGGCGCCGTAGAGGTAGTACTCGATCTGCGGCTGCAGATTGTCCACCGTGGCCTGTGAGGGAGTGGCCAGGAAGTGACCGGGCACCGGGGAGTGCGCGGCCGGTGAGTACTCCAGTACGTCGATCGCGCCGAAGCGGGCCTTCACGGCGTCCAGCGCGGCGGTCAGGGAGGGCCGGTCGAGGACGTCCGCGGTGAACGCCTCGGCGGTGACGCCTTCCTGGCCGAGCTGCTCGACCAGGGTCTGGAGCTTCTCCTTGGTACGGGAGATCAGGGCGACGTCGAAGCCGCGGCCGCCGAAGGCACGGGCGATGGCCAGGCCCATACCGGGGCCGGCACCGATGATGGCGATGGTGGGCATGATCAGGTCTCTTTCTGTGAAGCGAGGAGTCAGGAGCGGGTGACGGCGACCTTGCCGGGGGTGCCGGTGAAGGCGGTGAACGCCTCCGCGGCCCGCTCCAGCGGGTACGTCGCGGTGACCGGCACCCGCAGCGCCCCGGAGACGACCTGCTCGGCCAGGGCGGTCAGGGTCGAGGCGTTCGGGTCGGCCATGATCGGGTGGACGGTGACGTCCTCGTCCTTGACGGCGTCCGGGGTCAGGCCCGCGGGGGAGGCGATACGACCGCCCTGCCGCAGCAGGCCGGCGAGCTGGGCGCCGTCGCCCGCCAGGTGCAGCACCGCGTCCACGCCGTCCGGTGCGATCGCGCGGACCTGGGCCTCCAGATCGCCGGTGAAGTCGACAACGTGGATCTCGGTGCCGGTCAGGCCGGTGACGAAGTCGGTCTGCGCGCCGGGACGGGCGGTCGCGATCACCGTCGCACCGCGGGCGGCGGCGAGCTGCACGGCCAGCGATCCCACCCCGCCGCCGGCCCCCGCGATCAGCACCGTCTCGCCCTCGGCCAGGGCCACGGCGTTCAGGCTGTCCACCGCGGTCGCCCCGACCACGCCCAGCGCGCCCGCCTCCGTCACCGCCAGGCCCTCCGGGAGCGGTGCAACGCCGTATCCGGCGGACACGGTGACGTACTCGGCGAGCGACCCGGTGCCCAGGAACGGCTTCATCACGACACCGAAGACCGCGTCACCGACCGCGAAGCCCTCCACACCCGCGCCGAGCGCCTCGACGGTGCCCGCGAAGTCCTTGCCGAGCACCAGCGGGTAGCGGTGCTCCATCATCCCGTCCAGATAGCCGGCGGCGACGGCGAGGTCGAAGCCGTTCACCGAGGAGGCGGCCACCTTGACCAGCAGTTCTCCGGCCTCGGGGCGGGGAGTGTCCACCTCGGTCACAGCCGGGGCGGCCGGAACCGCGTCCAGGGTCACAGCGCGCATGACAGCACCTCTTCCATAAGTGGACCGGCCTTCCCGGTTCCGCTGCTGTCGAGCGTAACAGTAGAAACGGGCCGCCTGTTCCACTTAGTAGAGTGGGTGCATGACCTCCGCACCTTCCGACGCACCTTCCGACCGGACCCCGGACCAGCAGCCCGAGGCGAGACTGCGCGCCGACGCCGAGCGCAACCGCGATCTCATCCTGGCCGCCGCCCGCCGCCTCTTCGCCACGGAAGGACTCGGCGTGTCCATGGCCTCCGTCGCCCGCGAGGCGGGCGTCGGCAAGGCCACGCTCAGCCGGCGCTTCGCCACCCGGGAGGAACTCATCAACGCGGTCTTCGCCGACCGCATGGACGCCTACGCCGCCGCCGTCGCCGAGGCGCTCGCCGACCCCGATCCCTGGCGCGGCTTCACCGGCTACATCCACGCCGTCTGCGCCATGCAGGCCGCCGACCGGGGCTTCGCCGACGTCCTGACCATGTCGTTCCCCACGGCCAGGGCGCTGGAGGCCCGCCGCGCCGAGTCGTACAACGGCTTCCTCGAACTCATCGCCCGCGCCCAGAGCAGCGGACATCTCCGTGAGGACTTCGTCCCGGGGGACCTCGTCATCCTCCAGATGGCCAACGCCGGCGTCATCGCCGCCGCCGACGACTCCGCCCCCGACGCCTGGCGCCGCCTCGTCGGACACATGATCCGCTCCTACGCCGCCCCCGGGGCGCCGGTCCCCCCGGTGCCCGAAGCCCCGGAACCCACCGCCCTCTTCCGCGCCATGGTCCGCCTCGCCCGGACAGGCCCGGGCTCGGCGTAGCCGACAGCCCCCGGTGCGGCCTCACGAAAAAGCGAAGAGCGGGCGCAGTAGCACGCCCGCTCCACTCACCGATCGCCGAGCTCAGCCGCTCAGTTGATGCGGACGATCTGCCAGAGCTGGTCGTCGACGTTCAGGTCGTTCCACTGGATGACGGCCGCGCCGTTGCTGGTGGAGGACTGGGCGACACCGACGCTGAGGTTGCTGCCCACGTTCTTGAGCCGGTAGTAGCCGTTGCCGGCGTCCGTGAGGGTCCACTGCTGTGAGCCCGCGGCGGACGGCGTGTTCTGGACGATCTTGGCTCCCGCGGCGGTGGAGCCGCCGCTGATGTCCAGGTTGAGGTTGCTGTTGACGTTTCTGATGGTCCAGGCCCCGCCGGCCGCCGACTGGAAGGTGAACAGCTGGCAGAAGCAGGCGGAGTTCGAGTACTGCTGCACGGCCGTGTTGGTGGCGGTGGAGGCGGCGGGGATGTCGATGTACTTGCCGCTGTTCTTGTTGACGAGGACGTACTGTCCGGTGCCCAGCGGCGGCAGGGCCGTCTGGACGAAGTTCCAGCGCTGGCAGCCGCAGCCGCTGCCGCTCCACTGGTCGGCGGCGGTGCCGGTGGCGGTGGAGGCGCCGGGGATCTCCAGGTACTTGCCGGTGACGCGGCTGGTGAGCGTGTAGCCGCCGGCCGGGCTCGGGGCGACGGCCCACTCGTGGTCGAGGGTGCCGTTGTCGTCCCACTGCACGATCCTGGCGCCGTCGGCGGTGGACTGGTTCTCCACGCCGAGGACCTTGCCCGTGGCGACGTTGAAGATCTTGAAGTAGCCGGAGGTCTGCTGGACGAACTTCCACTGCTGGTCGGTGGCGTTGTCCGTGCTCTGCTGGGTGGCGGCCGTGCCGTTGGCCGTGGCGGCGCCCGCGATCGCGAGCTTCAGGCCGCTGTTCGCGTTGGAGACGGTGTAGGTGGCGCCGTCAGAGATACCGCCGCCGAGGTCGACCGTGCTGTAGGTGACCGGGTTGAGGCCGGTGCTGCGGCCACGCCCGCCGCTCATCACCAGCAGGCTGTGGCCGTCGGGCAGCGGGAGCAGACCGCGGCTGTAGCCGCTGGCGACGTTGGAGCGGATGTGGGTCCAGCCGTTCGCCGCGCCGTTCGTCGTGTTGACGAACAGGTCGTTCTGGTTGTCGCTGCTGACGACGAGCGTGCCGCCCGCGCCTCCGGTGGGCAGCCAGGTGACGTACGGCGCCCCGCTGGGGATGACACCGTCGGTCGCCCGCAGCACCTGGTCGGTGGCGGAGTTGAACGCCTCGGGGTCGGCGGAGATCTTGTAGTAGACGGAGCAGCCGCCCTCCGGCGCGTTGCAGTACTCGTGGGTCATCACGTAGTTGCCGTTGGGCAGCCGGGTCACCACCGGCATGCCGGGCCGGTCCGCGTAGGTCGGCTTCGTCACGTCGTCCACGACCGGACCCCAGGTCCGCAGGTCCGTGGAGACCTGGTGGTCGATCTTCTGCCCGTAGGTGGTGTCGCGCTGGTCGGAGTAGTAGACGATCAGCTTGCCGTTGGCGTACAGGAAGAACGGCTCCCAGACGGGGGTGTAGCCGTTGCTGGATATCGCCTTTCCGCCGGTGGCGATGTTGGTGACGAAGCTCCAGGTCAGTCCGCGGTCGGTGCTGGCGTACAGGTCGATCTTGGTCGCGGACCGGTCGCCGGGCACCGAGTCACCGGCGGCCAGGATGGTGCCGGCCGGGAAGTCGCCCATCGCCGTGGGCAGTTCGAACAGCTGCGGCTCCCACCGCATGCCCCAGCCGTTCTGGGTGTCGGCGACATCCGAGATCTTCGTCCAGGAGTTGCCGTTGTCGGTGCTGCGGTAGATCGGGAAGACCGGCGTGCCGGAGGTGTACTGCTCGAACGTCGACAGGATGGTGCCGTTGGCCGAGCCGTTGTGCTCAAGGCGCAGCGACCGCGGGTAGAGCGATCCGGGCGAGGGAGCGTCGGACGGCGGGGTGTACATCGTCTGCGAGGGACGGGCCAGGGCGTCCGCCCGGCCGGTGGGCACGACCATGGTCAGCACCGCGACGAGCAGGGTGAAGGCCAGGGACAGGAAGGAGACGGGACGGGAACGCGGAGCGACGCCGGGTCTGGCGTCTGTCTGCGCAGGGGACATTGCGGCTCCCAGGGGGAAGGGAAGGGGTGTTTCGGTGTCCGCCGGTCCGCAACGGCTCGGAGCGACACGGCGGAGTTCGGTGGGCGCGGCTCGCGCACGGGGGTGGTTCAGCGGGCGGCCGGCGGCGCCGTGGACCCGCGGACGATCAGTTCGACGGGTGGGTCGTTCGCCGGCGGCAGTTCGGTGTCCGGCCTCTCGATGGCGTGGAGGAGAAGCCTGATTCCCTCGCGCGACGCGGCCTCGAAGGGCTGACGGACGGTGGTCAGAGGCGGGGAGACGTAGGCGAAGACCGGGTTTCCGTCGAAACCGACGACGCTGACGTCCTCCGGCACCCGGCACCCGGCCTCCCGCAGGCCGTGGATCAGGCCGATGGCCATCTCGTCGCCCGCGACGAACACCGCGGTCACCGCGCTGTCCGAGGCCAGCGCACGACCCGCGGCGTACCCGGAGGCCGCCGACCAGTCGCCGTTCAGCAGGGGCGGTTCATGTGCGCCCCGGGCCGCCAGCGCCGCCTGCCATCCCTCGATGCGGTCCTTGGTGGCGTACCACCGCCGCGGCCCGGCGAGGTGATGGACGGTCGTGTGCCCCAGGTCCAGCAGGTGTTCGGTGGCCGCGCGGGCCAGTTGACGGGCGCCCACTCCGACGGTCAGTGTCCGGGCGGCGGAGAAGGCGGGGGGTGCTCCGACGAAGAGGACCGGCACGTCGACGCCGAGCGGGACCTCACCCTCGACGATGGGTACGGAGACGACGATGCCGTCCACGCCCTGCTCCAGGAGTGACTGCAGCGCGCCGGCGATGCCCTGCGGGTCACCGTCCGGGGTGTTGACCACGCGCAGCGCGTAACCGGCGTCCCGTACGGCCTGTTCGATGCCCACGAGCAGCGAGGCGGTTCCGTACCCGGCCGTTCCCAGGGCGACCACCCCGATGGACCGGGTACGGCCGGAGGCCAGCGCCCTGGCCGCGTGGTTCAGCCGGTAACCGAGCTCCTCGGCGGCGGCCAGGACGCGCCCGCGGGACTTCTCGGAGACATGCGGCTCGTTGTTGAGGACCCGGGAGACCGTCTTGCGCGAGACGCCGGCCAGCCTGGCGACGTCCTCGCTGCGCGGCGCCGAGGAACCGGCACCGTGCTCCAGCCCTGTCGTCATGAAGTCTCCCCATGCCGTGTGTTCTCCATCGAACGAGGTCAGTGACATGACCGCGCGGTCAGACCGCGCGGTCAATGTGTACGCATCCGCCGAGCGCACGTCAAGGGTTCTCGCAGTGCGCTTGTCGGAGCGAGACGCCTGAGACTTCCGAGTCGGGCAGGCATTTCCGCAGCTCAACCGGCGATTACCTGGCCTTGGGCGATGCGGTGGTGCGCCCTGTCTCCCCGATCTGCTGACGGTTCACCGGACGGCAAGTCTTGACAGCGGGCCCACAGAGCGTTCACGCTTCCAGGCGTCCGACGATCGTGTTTGTTCGATCGTGTTGGATTCTGGCTCTCGACCGACCCTCAAGCGGTCCCTCGACGGCCCACCCTCCGTCATACCCCCGTCCGGCTGACGTGCCCTGCCTCGGCACCGCCAGCCCTGTAGGAGCCGAAATGCACCGTTCCTCCCTTGGTCGGCCCATGCCTGGCACCAGCCGCCGCACCGTGCTCCGCGGACTCGGCGGAGCCGCGGTCCTGGGTGCCGGCATCCCCCTGCTGAGTGCCTGCGGCGGCGGTTCCGCCTCGTCGGACACCAAGACCGTCACCGTCGGCTCCAACGCGTCCGACGCCGTGCCGAAGAAGGCGTACGGCGATGTCTACGCGGCCTTCACCAAGCAGTCCGGGATCAAGGTCGACCTCAACATCAAGGACCACAACACCTTCCAGGAGCAGATCAACTCCTACCTCCAGGGCACGCCGGACGACGTGTTCCAGTGGTTCGCCGGGTACCGGATGCAGTTCTTCGCGGCCAAGGGCCTGGCCACCCCGATCGACGACGTGTGGAAGACGATCGGCGGCAACTTCCCCAGTGCCATGCACGACCTGAGCAAGGGTCAGGACGGCAAGTACTACCTGGTGCCGCTGACCACGTCGCCGTGGGCGGTCTTCTACCGCAAGAGCGTCTTCCAGAAGTACGGCTACGAGGTCCCCACCACCTGGGACGCGTACGTCGCCCTGTGCAAGCGGATGAAGAAGGACGGCCTGGTCCCGATCGCGTACGGCGACAAGGACGCCTGGCCGGCGATGGGCACCTTCGACCAGATCAACTTCCGCGTCAACGGCTACGACTTCCACGTCGAGCTGATGGCGGGCAAGGCCTCGTGGACCGACCCGAAGGTCCGCAAGGTCTTCGACACCTGGGCCGAGACCCTGCCCTACCACCAGGACGGCGCGGTCGGCCGTACCTGGCAGGACGCCGCCCAGACGCTGGTGTCGAAGAAGGCCGGGATGTACATGCTCGGCATGTTCGTGGCCCAGCAGTTCACCGACAAGGCGGACCTGGACGACCTCGACTTCTTCGCCTTCCCCGAGATCGACCCGGCGTACGGCCAGGACACCGTGGAGGCGCCGACCGACGGCATCATGCTCAGCAAGTCCCCCAAGAACCACGCGGGTTCCGTCAAACTCCTCGAATTCCTGGGCACGCCCCAGGCCGAGGAGGTCTACCTGAAGGCCGACCCGAGCCTCATCGCCGCCTCCTCGAAGGCCGACACCTCCTCGTACAGCCCCCTGCAGAAGAAGGCGTACGACATGATCGGCGGCGCGAAGCACCTGACGCAGTTCATGGACCGCGACAGCCGTCCGGACTTCACCTCGACGGTGATGCAGCCCGCGCTCCAGAAGTTCATCCGTGACCCCAAGGGCATCGACGGTCTGCTGTCGTCCATCGAGCGCCAGAAGAAGACGATCTTCGCAGCCTCGTGAACAACTCCATGAATCACAAGCGCCTGTTGACCCGTCGTGACCGTGTCACGCTCGCCCTCATGGCGGGCGTGCCCACGGTCCTGCACGTCACTCTCGTCTGGCTGACCGCGATCGCCTCGATCGGCCTGGCCTTCACGAGCTGGGACGGCATCGGCTTCGACTCCATCAAGTGGGTGGGGCTGGACAACTTCAAGCAGTTGTTCACCGACAACCCGCAGTTCTGGCCGGCGGTCGAGCACAACGTCATCTGGTTCGTCGTGCTGATCCTGATCCCGACGCCGTTCGGCCTGTTTCTGGCCGTGCAGCTGGACAAGAGCATCCGGTTCTCCCGGGTCTACCAGACCGCGTTCTTCCTGCCGGTGGTGGTCTCGCTGGCGGTGACCGGGTTCGTCTGGCAGCTGGTCTACAACCCGGACACGGGTCTGATCAACAGTCTGATCGGGGCCAACAAGCCGGGTCACTACATCGACTGGATCGGTGATCCCAAGCTCAACCTGTGGGCTGTGCTGATCGCCGCGTCCTGGCGGCACACCGGCTACATGATGATCCTCTACCTGGCCGGTCTGAAGGGCGTGGACCCCTCCCTGCGGGAGGCGTCCTCGCTGGACGGTGCGAACGAGTGGCAGACGTTCAAGAACGTCATCTTCCCCACCCTGCGCCCGACCAACACGGTCGTGCTGGTGGTCACCATCATCGAAGCTTTGCGCGCCTTCGACCTGGTGTTCGTGTTCAACAAGGGCGCGCAGGGCACCGAGCTGCTGTCGATCCTGATCACCAACAACATCATCGGTGAGTCCAGCCGGATCGGGTACGGCTCCGCGAT
>NZ_JBEYVC010000203.1:0-19328 GCF_040643855.1 Streptomyces sp. NPDC047072
GCGCTGCGGGGACGGTCGGGGCGGGGCGCGGGCTGGCGCCGCCGGGACCCACAGGATCCACAAAGGCGTGACCGGATGATTGACGCGCCCATGGCCAGGCTCTAGCTTCTGATCGATTTTCCGAACTCCGTTCGAAATACCGGTCACTTCAGGTGCTCCCCCGCACGCCACCTTGGAGAATGAGATGAGCGCACACCCCCACCTGTCCCGTCGCGCCCTGCTGGGCATGTCCGCCGCCGTCCCCCTCGCCCTGACCCTCGGCACCGGCACCGCGCAGGCCGCCGACTCGGCGTACGCGATGGTCTACTTCACCGAGTCGACCAACCTCGGCGACGGCACCGACTACGGCCTGCACCTGGCCGTCAGCCCCGACGGGCTCAACTGGACGCCCCTCAACCAGAACAACCCGCTGGTCACCCCCACGGCCGGCGCGCTCGGCCTGCGCGACCCGTTCCTCATGCGCAAGCAGGACGGCACGTTCGTGGTCCTCGCCACCGACCTCAAGGGCACCGACTGGAGCTACAACAGCCAGTACATCCATGTCTGGGACTCGGCCGACCTGCGCACCTTCACGGGCTACCGGCGGCTCAAGCTGCACGACATGACGACCCACAGCTGGGCGCCGGAGGCGTTCTGGGACGCCGGCCGGGGCCAGTACGCGGTCATGTACTCCTCGGTGAACTCCAGCGGCCACAACGTGATCATGGTGAACTACACCAGTGACTTCGTGACCGCCTCGGCCCCGCAGGTCTTCTTCGACCCGGGCTACGACGTCATCGACGGCGACATGGCCGTGGGCGTGAGCGGCTACAACTACCTCTTCTTCAAGAAGAACCAGACCCTGGTGTCCGCGCGCTCCACCTCCCTGGACCCGGGCAGCTTCACCGAGTACAGCGCGGGCGTGGCCCACGGCGGCACCGAGGCACCGACCGTCGTCAAGTCGCTCACCACCGGGAACTGGTGGCTGTGGGGCGACACCTACACCCCCAACGGCGTGTTCTACGCCTGGCAGTCGAGCAGCCCGGCCACCGGCACCTGGACCGCGCTGGACCAGAGGACCTACACCCAGCCGGTCAACTCCAAGCACTGCGGCATCGCGACGATCACCACGGCCGAGTACACCAACCTGCTCACCAAGTGGGGCGCGCCGACCTGGAACCGGCTCAAGTCCTACAACTACCCGGCCCGTTACGTGCGCCACTCCAACTACGTGGGCCGGATCGACGAGTACCCCGTCGAGCCGTACAAGGACTCGCTGTGGACTCTCGTCCCCGGCCTCGCCGACAGCTCCGGGGTGTCGTTCCAGTCGGTCAACTACCCCACCCGCTATCTGCGGCACTACAACTACGCGCTCCAGCTCGACGTGAACGACGGCACGTCCACGTTCGCCGGTGACGCGACCTTCTACCGCACAGCGGGCCTCGCGGACGCGAGCTGGGCGTCGTTCCGCTCGTACAACAACCCGACCCGCTACATCCGGCACTCCAACTACGTCCTGCGCATCGACCCGATCTCCACCACGACGGAACAGCAGGACGCCACATTCCGAGTGGGTTACTGATTCATCCGAAAAGCTCCCTTGTCCCGGCGTGTTGTATACGCTCCAGGTCTTCTTCACCAGACCTTCACAGGGGGGCTTTTCCCATGCGCAGAGGACACATAGCCGCCGTTGCGGCCGCGGGCGCGTTCGTCGCACTGGCCGCGGTCCCGGCCCACGCCGCCGAGTACTCGTCGGCGCTCAAGCTCAAGGGCGTGCAGTACGACGCTCCCGGCCGGGACTCCAACAGCTGCACGAGCGGCAACACCGACGAGGAGTACCTGACGATCAAGAACTACTCGTCGAGCGCGACCGTGAACCTCAAGGGCTACGTCGTGAAGGACGCGACCGGCAACAAGTTCACGTTCACCAAGAGCCACTCGCTCCAGCCCGGCGACTACGTGAAGCTGCGCGGCGGCCGGGGGACCGACTCCGACGCGGGCAACGTCGTCTACCGCAACAACTGCAACTTCATCTGGAACAACACCGGGGACACGATCTACCTCTACAAGCCCTCGGGCGCGCACGCCGACACCCACAAGTACACCAAGAGCGCCAACGACCGGGACGGCAACGGCTACATCACGTTCCACGGCTGACACGGCCGAGCAGGTCGCGTCCGCTCACCACGGCCAGCGCGGCGGTCAGGGCGACCAGGGCCGCCGCCTGGGCGAGGACACCCACCCGCAGGGCGCCGGGGAGCATGTCGAGCCACGGGTAGACCGCGGTGACGCGGACCGCCAGCAGGAGCAGGCCCAGTGCCGCGAGGGCGGCGGCCTCCCCGGGGGCGGGGGCACGGCTCCCGCCCCGCAGGCGGTACACCAGCCAGGCGAGGCTCGTCACGAGGTAGCCCGTGATGAGCGCCCAGACGGTGTCGACCCCGCCGGGAAGTGCCACGACCGAGCCGCCCATCAGCACACAGCAGGCGGCGAAGACCAGACCGGGCGCGCCCGCGGGAAGGGTCGCCGGGGGCGCGTCGCGGTGGTGGGCCGCGCAGAGCGCCACCGCCGACGACCAGGCCAGCACGGCCGCCGCGCCGACGTAGGCCGAGTCCGAGGGGGCGAAGTCGAGGGCCAAGAGATCGGCCAGTGGCCAGAGTGTCGGCAGGGCCGCGACGAGCGCCGACACCTGGGCGAGGCGGCGGTGGTCCCGCAGCAGGGCGAAGTAGGCGACCGTCCAGAGCAGCGGCAGGAACCACTGGGCGACCGCGCCGACGCCGGACCACACGCCGTGGCCGGTGAAGCCGTCCGTGAACATCTCCCACTGGCTCCCGCCGCGGGTGGACGCCCAGGTCAGTCCCAGCACCCGGTCGACCACGGCGGACGCGGCCTGGAGCAGGACGGCGAAGAGCGCGAAGAGGCGCACGGCCGACCCGAGCACGGCGTACCGGCGGGGCGCGGCACCCGCGCCGAGCCTGCTGCGCACGGCCAGCGCGAGGACGCTCGCCACCTCGCCGAGGGTGGGACGGCTCTGCTCCTGGGTCTCCCGGTCGACGTCCCACAGGTATGTCTCGACCATCTCCTCCTCCCGCTCGCGGCGGTAGTAGGCGGGCAGCAGGCGCAGTACGGCGCGGTAGCGCGCCTCCAGCAGCGTGCTCATGCGAGACCTCCCGCGAGTCCGGGGCCCAGGCCGGGCGCGTCGGTGGTGCCGGGTGCGTCCCCGGACGTACGGCGTCCCTCGGCGATCCGCTTCTTCGCGGCGCTCGCTCCGGCGGCCAGCCGCTCCGCCTCCGCGTCCAGCGCCTGCGTGCCCCCGTCGGTGAGGCGGTAGTAGCGCCTCAAGCGGCCCTGCTGCACCTCCTCGTGGTCCAGCACGATCAGTCCGTCGGCGGTGAGCCGGTCGAGGACGCCGTAGAGGGTGCCCACGCGCATCTGCACGCTGCCCTCGGACAGCTCCTCGACCTCGCGGAGGATGCCGTAGCCGTGCCGCGGCTGATCGGCGAGGGCGGTCAGGACGAAGAACGCCGCCTGTGTCATGTTCCTCGGTGCCATGAACAAGAATATATCGGCATCCGATATATACCGCCAGCCGAAACGCCCAAGCGGTGGGGCACGGCGAACAGGGCCCGCCCCAATGCGGATGGCGGACGGGCCCCGTTCGAGAGGTCATTGTGGTGGGCGAGGCGTGAACCGGGCACGCGTGAAAGCCGGTTGGTCGGTGCGAAGCCAGTGCGCCCCGTGTGCGCACGACCCCGTCCGGGCAGGCTTCCGACGATCTGTCCCCCGCACACCGGCCGGACCCCCGTGGTCAGCGCCGGCGCGGCGGCGACGATACTTGTCACTGGCACGCACCCGGCTCACAGATGGACTCATGTCAAGCACCTCGAGCGACGACCGTACGACTCCTCCCACGGTGTGGCTGGCCCACGGCCGCCATCTCGGCTCCGACGCGGCGGACGTCCTCCGCGCGAACCTGCAACGGCGCAAGGACGCCGGAACCCTCGACGACTTCCGGGAACACGCGGCGACCGAGGACACCCCGGACCGCGTCCTGGAGGCCCGGTGGCGGGTCGGCGCCGAGGTGACCGTGCGGGCGCGGCTGACGCTCTCCCCCGTGTCGAGCGGCGGCCAGGACTGGGTGCTGGCGGCCGAGGCGGAGCAGCCGTGGGACCTGATGTGGCCCTCCCCCGCGACCATGTTCTGGCCCGGGACCTCCGACGTCTTCTGGGACCGCGACGCGGCCACCGGGCTGCGGCTGCGCGAGCTGAGCCTGCTGCCCGAGGACGAGAAGGACATCCGGCGCCTCCTGCGGCAGGCGGTGCGCTCCAGCTGGGCCGTGCACGTCGTGGTCCACGAGGCGATGACCACCGACCAGCGCGGCCGGCGCCCGCTGGCCGGGATGCTGCCGCCGAGCCTGCGGCACCGGGTGGTGGAGCACCGGGCGCTGCCGCATCAGCTGCCGGTGGTGAACTGGGCCCTCAAGGACTTCGGCGTCGAGGTGCCGCGGGGCGGCGCCGCGGTGCTGCCGGGCAGGCCGGTTGCGCCCGGGTACAACGGCCGGGACTTCGCCGTACGCAGTGTCTTCCTGGACGGCTCGGAGCCGACCGAGCTGCTCGCGACCGTGACCCGGTTCGCCGGGCTGCCCAAGCCGCTGCCGGAGGGCGGCCGCGAGGCGGTCACCGCGCTGCGCGAGCAGTGGCAGCTGCTGACCATGGAGGAGGAGCTGGCCCGGGAGCGTGCGCTGGTGCAGATGTACTCCGAGGCGCTGGAGGCCATGACCAAGTCCCGGGACCTGTACCGGGAGGCCGCCGAGCGGGCGGGCGAGGCGCTGGAGATCTACCGGCAGAACGCCCCCGCCCCGTTGGAACCGGCTTCCCGGGACCCGCAGACGGGCTCCCCGCTCCAGCAGCTCGGCCGCACGTTCGGCCGCTGGAAGGAGACCTTGCGCCCCGCGGCGCGTGACGAGGCGGCGGACCGGCAGCCGGACTGAACGGCCGACGAGGGGGAGGACCGCCGACCCGACCCTGGGCCGGCGCCGAGAGCGGGCGGCGAGACGCCCAGGGCAGCCGGCGGGAGCGGGCGGCGGGATTAGGCGGTGGGATTGGGCGGCGGCCCGCCGCGGGAGCGACTCCGCGGCGGGCCTTGCCTCAGTCCGCCCGGACTCCCGCCTCGGCCAACGGGCGGGCCGTGAGCACGCTCTCGGGTACGGGTGCCGCCAGGCGGACGACCAGCGCCATGAGCGCGAGCAGGGCGGCACACACACCGGCCGTGCCGGCGACCCAGGCCGGGACGAGCGGAAGGTCCAGCGCCCGGGTCAGCCCCGCCGAACGGAACCGGCCCCCGAACAGCTGCCCGGCGGCCACTCCGGCCGGGACCAGGACCGCCGCCATGAGCAGCGAGACGGCGGGCCGGATAGCCAGCATCAGGGCCAGCAGGACGCAGAGCGCGGAGACGCCGACGGCGAAGCCGTACACCTGGAGCGATGCGCCGTCCCGGTGCGCCGGGAAGCACAGGAACCCGCACACCAGCAGCGCGAGGGCGGCGAGCCGCGCCGGCCAGGCCGGTGTCCCGCCGCTCTTCCGCGGCGCGCGGGCCGGCTTCGGGGCGTGGGCGGGCGGCAGGGGCGGCATGGCGGGCTCCACCGGCTCGGGCCGGAGCCACTCCCGCTCTTCGGAGGGGTGCCGGAGGGGCGGCGGCGCGGTCCGTTCCGCCGCCAACCGCCCGATCATCTCGACGAGTTCCTCGACCGGCCGGCCGGTCGCGGCGGCCCGTACCGCCTCCTCGCGGCAGTGCGGCTCCACTTCGGCCCGGTCGAGCAGCGCGACCAGGCGGGTCACGTCCTCGACGGGCCGGTGCTCGGCGGCGGCGCGGATCGCCTCGTCGGCGCTTTCCGGGTCGCGGGGCGGCCGGGTCAGCAGGGCGACGAGACGGGTGACGTCCTCGACGGACCGGTCCACGCCGACCGACCGCAGCGCGGCGGCCGTGGCCTGCGCGTACTCGGGCGAGTGTTCCAGCAGGGTCAGGAGGTGGACCACGTCCTCCAGGGGACGGTCGGCCACGGCGGCGCGCACCAGGTCGGCGACCGGATCGCCGGGCGGCCCGGGAGACACGGGAGGTTCGGGGGACACGGGAGGTTCGGGAAAGACGGCGGGTTCGGGAGAGCCGGTGGGTTCGGCGGCTATGCCGGGGTCGTGGGGGTGGGCTGCGGACGAGCCGGTGGTCATGCTCTGCTCCAGACACAGTGTGCGGTCGCTCCCGCGCGCCCCCGCCGTGCGACCGCGTTGGTGAGGGTGACCCATTAGTAAGCGGGTACACGACGTGGTGCCACTCGGGTGAGCCACGGGTGTGAGTGCGGGCTCGCGGCCGGTCTTGAGGGCGTCGTATGCGGGAATCCGTCAGGAAGTGCGCCGCGCGGCGCCCCGAGAAGGAGGTCGCCCGTGGATACGACCACTGCGCTGATCGTCGTCGCCGCGGTCCTCGCGGCCCTGGTGCTGGCGGTGGCCGTGGTGCTGTTCGTACGACTGGTCCGCACCCGGCGCGACCTGCGCCGCGCGGGACTGCCCACCGGGTCCCGCTGGGTGTTCTGGGGCGCGCTGCTCTACTTCGTGCTCCCCGCCGATCTACTGCCCGATCCGGTGTATCTCGACGACATCGGCGTCCTGTTGCTGGCGTTGCGCTCCATGCGGGGCGCTCAGGCGGACCGGGCCGCTCTGCGTCTTGACGAGCAGAACCGGAAGGAGCCCTACCGCCAATGATTACGGAGCGTAAGGAAACCAATCACCCGTTCGATTCGTATAAGTGTCTGGAAGCCGAAGAAAATCGGTGGACGGACGGCGTCTTGGGGTGACGACCGTCGGAACGAGGCAGTACCGGCGAGGGAGAGACGATGCAACCGTTCGCGCTCAACTACGCACGCCCGGCAGTGACGTTGGAAGCGACCACTCCGTACGTCTACGACTCCGGCATGCAGTTGAACGTCCTCATGGACGGCCGGGTCGCCGCCCGTGACCACGCTCTGCTGAGAGAGCTGGGAACCACGACCTCCACCGCGGGGTCCAAGACTCACTTCGACGACTGAACGCAGGCCGCCGATCGATGACCGTTCTGATTCTGACCTGTGAAGAGGATGTGACCGCCGACATGGTCGTGGTCCACCTCAACGCGCTGGGGGTACCGGTGGTCCGGCTCGACCCCGCGGATCTCACCGAAGGTGTGGCACTGTCCGGGGAGTACGTGCACGGCGGCTTCCGCGGCCATCTCTCGGCGGGGGGCCGTCTGGTGGGTCTGTCCGGGCTGCGCTCCATATGGGTCCGCCGCCCGGGCACGCCCGCGGCCCGGGCGGCCGCGCCCTCCGCGTGGCTGACCGAGGAGTCCGCGCAGGCGTTGTACGGCATGCTCCGCGGCAGCGACGCCCGGTGGATGAACCATCCCGACGCGGCCCTGAGGGCCCGTCACAAGCCGTGGCAGCTACGGCTGGCCCAGCGCTGCGGGCTGCCCGTGCCGGCCACGATCGTGACCACCTTTCCGCAGGCGGCGAGGGAGTTCGCCGAGCGCTATCCGGACCTGGTGGTCAAGCCGGTCTCCGGCGCGCATCCGCAGGACCCGCCGCGGGCGGTGCCGACCAGCCGGGTCGACCCGGACACCGACTTCGCCGCCGTCGCGTACGGTCCGACGCTGTTGCAGCGGCGGGTGGCCAAGCGGGCGGACATCCGGCTGACCGTCGTCGGCGAGACGATGCACGCCGCGCGCAAGGCGGCGGCCGCCGACGCCGAGGAGGTGGACGTCAGGTTCGCGCCGCCCACCTCGCCCTGGTGTCCCGCCGATGTCCCGCCCCGCATCGCGGAAGGGGTGCGGTCCTATCTGCGGACGGCCGAACTGGCCTACGGGGCCTTCGACTTCGCGGAGGACGCGGACGGGACCTGGTGGTTCCTGGAGTGCAACCAGTCGGGGCAGTTCGGGTTCGTCGAGGTGGAGACGGGCCAGCCGATCGCCCGCGGTATCGCGAAGTGGCTGGCCGAGCCGGGCCCGACGCCCTGCTCGTCCGCCAACGGGGCGAGCACGGCGGTGAACTGAGGGCGGGTCAGGTCAGTAGGCACGCGGGGCGGGCGGCAGCGCGGGCTGCCAGCCGTTGCCGGGGGACATGGGACGCTCGGGGGCGGGCGGCGGCATGAGGGGCTGGAACGGACGCATGACGTACTCCAGTTCCCTGCGGACGCGCTCGGCCTCCCTGCGGGCCTGAGTGGGGACGTCGCCGCGCTCGGCGACGAGTCGGTCGTAGATGGGAGAGTCCTGGAACACCCAACGCGCCTTTCGTTTCGCGGCCCACGCGCATGGGCACACCCGTCGAGTCTAGGCGCCCGCACGCACCGGCGTGCGAATCACGGCGTCGGGCTTGACGCCCGGCGTGGGCTCATGCGCCCGTCGTGGAGCCGGGGCGGACGACCATCAGGACCGTGACGGTGGCCCACAGCAGGTTGAACACGCCGGTGAACATGGCCAGTCGGGCCGTGTTCCGGCGCTCGACGCCGCCCCGCTCGGCCAGTTCCTCGAGGAGTTCGTCCTGGCGGGGCAGGACGAAGGCGACCAGGACCGCGGCGGCCGCGGTGGTAAGGGCGATGGACGTGGTGAGCCAGGCGTCGCCCAGGACGCCCATGGCGGCACCGGTGGCGACGCCGAGGGCGGGCACCGCGACGCCGATGCCCGAGTAGACCCGGCAGATCCGGTGCAGCAGCCGTAGCGTGCCCGCTCCCGTCCCGTCCTCGTGGGCCCGGCGGGCCGCGGGCGGGAACATGCTGGCCGCGACCGTCACCGGTCCCACGGCGACGATGGCGGCGAGGACGTGCAGGGACAGCAGGAGCTTGGTCATGGGGTGGCGGGTCCTTCTCGGGCGCGGTCGGCTGTGCCCGGCCCACCCTAGGAATCCGCCGGATGATCACACAGGGGCTGAAACGACAGCTTCCAACGGGTTCTCGCCAAAGCGTCTGCCAGCCAGGTATGTCCGTCACCCCGGCTCCCGGTGTTGGCGGGATCCTGCCTATCGTGCCCTCATGCACTCCGTGGCGATCCTGGTTCTCGACGAGGTGGTGCCGTTCGACATGGCGGCGCCCATGCAGGTCTTCGACTGGACGCGGCTGCCCGACGGCCGCCCCGCCTACCGGGTGCGGCTGTGCGCGGAATCACCCGAGGTGCGCGCGGACGGCGGCTTCACCCTGAAGGTCGACCAGGGGCTGGAAGCCCTCGCGGAGGCGGACACGGTGATCGTGCCGGGCCGCTCCCCCGCCGCCGGGCCCGCCTCCCCGCGGGTACTTGAAGCGCTGCGGGAGGCCGCCGCGGCCGGGACCCGGATCGCGTCGGTGTGCGTGGGCGCGTTCGTGCTGGCGGAGGCCGGGCTCCTGGACGGGCTGCGCGCCACCACCCACTGGGTGGCCGCCGGGGAACTCGCACAACGGTTTCCCGCCGTCGAGGTGCAGCCGGACGTCCTGTACGTGGACAACGGCCCGATCCTGACCTCGGCCGGCGCGGCCGCGGCCCTCGACATGTGTCTGCACATGATCCGCCGGGACTTCGGGTCGGCCGTCGCCGCGCACGCCGCCCGGATGTCGGTGATGCCCCTCGAACGGGAGGGCGGACAGGCGCAGTTCATCGTGCACGACCATCCGCCGGTGCCGCGCGGTTCGACGCTGGAGCCGCTGCTGGAGTGGATCGAGGACAACCTGGCCCACGAGATCACGCTCGCGACGCTGGCCGGCCGTTCGGGGATGAGCGAGCGCACCTTCAGCCGCCGTTTCCGGGAGCAGACCGGCACCACGCCCCTGCAGTGGCTGCTGCGGGCACGGGTGCGGCGGGCCCAGTACCTGCTGGAGAACAGCGGCCACCCGGTCGAACGGATCGCGCGGCAGGCGGGGTTCGGCTCCCCGACGGCGTTCCGGGAGCGCTTTCGCCGGGTGGTCGGCACCACCCCGCAGGCGTACCGGGCGGCCTTTTCCGCTCAGGACTCCGGCCGGGCGGCGGTCCTGTCCTGACCGCCGCCCGGACCACGGTCGTCTCACCCGGCGAGCGGCAGTCCGCTCTCCCCCTCGGGGTCCGTACGTCCGGCGTCCAGCAGCAGGGTGTCCGCCCTGGCGACCGCCTCCCGGACGTCGGTGGTGCCCATCATCACGCACAAGGTGTAGGTGACGTCGTCGAGTTCGCGAGCCGTCACCGGCCTCTCCCTCTCGGCCTGAGCGATCCGCAGCGACGCGTACCGAGTCAGCAGTCCTCTGACGGCCTTCGGGTCCGGAACGAGCACGAAGCGCCCCTCTCTCGATTTTTCGCTCCGTATGCCCGGTCCCCGCCGGGCCAACCTCGAACGCCGCTCCCCGGCACGCGATTGGCCCAATACCGTACGCCCGGACCCGCTTCCCCCGGGCGCGCGAGCCGTTGAACAGAGGGCATCGCTCGCACCACGAACGGTAAACGCCCATGAACCGCTCTCTCGGCCCTCTCAGTGCCCTCTACATCGCCACGAGCACCGGTCTTGCCTGGACCGCGGTCCTGGAACTGCGCCACGGGCCGGTCTGGGCCGCGTGTCTGTTCGCCGCCACGAGTCTGGTCCCGGTCATCGCCGTCGTGCGCGAGAGCGTGATCCGCGACCAGCGGCGGTGGATGGCCGAACTGGAACGGCGGGCGGCGGGCGCCGAGACCGCCGACCACATCGTGCGCGGCGAACTCGACACCGCGTGCTGCGAACGCTGGTGGACGAGTTGCGGCACCGACCACGACACGAGCTGTCCCCGGCGGGTGCCCCGCAGCAGCGCCGCATAGCACCTCACGCGTCCAGGGCGCCCCGCACGAACCTCCGCAGGTGGCCGCGTACGGCGTCGGGCCGCTCCAGCCAGGGTTCGTGTCCCGCGTCCTCGATCGTGGTGAGGGGGCGGCCGAGCCGGAGCGCGAGCGCTTCGAGTGCCGCCGCCGGACGGGGATCGGCCGCCCCGCACAGGAGTTCCGTTCGCGCGGGCAGCCGCGTGTCCAGCTCGGCGAGGTGGTCGTCGAGCGGGTCCGCGCGTCCTTCCCGGCCGAGTTCGGCGTTCATGGCCCAGTTGACCGGGCGCCGCAGCCGGGCCGCACGGGCCGCCCATTCCCGTCCGCGCCCGGGTTCGGCGTGGTCGGTGCACCAGGCCAGGGTGAGCAGTTCGACCTCCTGCTCCTCCGTGCGCTGCGGCAACTCCTCCAGCGCGCGCAGCCGCGCCCGCTGGGCCGCGGTCGTACGGCGGTCGCGCTCGGCGCGGTCCCCGGTGCGCCAGTCACCGGTGAACGGCCCGCACATGAGCAGGGCCGCGGCGACCCGGTCCGGGTACCGCAGACAGAACCGGCTCGCCAGATCGGTGCCGTAGGAGTGCCCGATCAGTACGGCCTCGGGCACCTCCCACGTGTCGAGCAGTCCGGCGAGGTCGTCGACATGGCGGGCGAGGGAGTGGCGGCCCTGCCACGGGGAGCGGCCGGTGCCGCGCTGGTCGTACCGGTAGACGGGGGCGAGGTCCGCGACCATGGGGGCGACCTCGCCCAGATAGTCCGGCAGCCCCGGACCGCCGTGCAGGAGGACCACGGCCGGGCGCCGGGTGGTGTCCCCGAGCGCCGACCACCACAACCGCGCGCCGTCGTCGACCGGCGCGAGACCTTCCACGGCTCAGGCGACCTGTCCCGCGTGCAGCGCGCTGTACGCCCCGCCGCGGCGCAGGAGTTCGTCGTGCGTGCCGGTCTCCAGGATGCGGCCCTCGCCCATGACCACGATCCGGTCGGCGCCGCGCACGGTGGAGAGCCGGTGCGCCACCACGAACGTCGTACGGCCGTGCAGCAGCCGGGCGAGCGCCTCCTGCACGAGCACCTCGGAGTGGGTGTCCAGCGCGGAGGTCGCCTCGTCGAGGACGAGGACGCGGGGGTCGCGGATCAGGGCGCGGGCGATGGCCAGGCGCTGCCGCTGCCCGCCGGACAGCCGGGCGCCGCGTTCGCCGACCCGGGTGTCCAGGCCCTGCGGCAGCCGGTCGACGAACTCCAGCGCGTTGGCGTCGCGCAGGGCGGCCCGTACCGTCTCCTCGTCGGCCTCGTCCATGCCGTAGGCGACGTTCTCCCGGATGCTGCCGTCGAACAGGACGGACTCCTGCGGTACGACCGACACGAAGCGCCGGTAGGTGCGCAGGTCCAGGGTGTTCATGTCGGTGCCGTCGAGCAGCAGCCGCCCCGAGGTGGGCCGGATGAGGCCGACGACGAGGTTGAGGACGGTGGACTTGCCCGCGCCGGACGCGCCGACCAGGGCGATGGTCTCCCCCGGCGGCACGGACAGGGTGAAGTCGCGTACGGCGGCCCGGCCGCCGTCGTAGGTATGGCCGACCCCCTCGAAAGCGACCGCCCCGCGTACCGAGGTGACCTCGGCCTTGCCCTCGTTGTCCTCCAGTTCGGGCGCCTGGAGGACCTCGCCGACCGAACGCACCGACTCCAGGCCCTTGGTGATGACCGGGGCGAGCCCGGCGAGGGTCGTCGTGGAGTTGGTGAGCGTGGTCAGGAAGGCGCTCAGCATCACGACGTCACCGGCGCTCACGCCCCAGGTGCCGTAGTACGACAGCAGCGCGGCCCCGGCGAGGACGAGCACGCCGACGACGTTGAGGACGACCCAGGCAAGGGAGCCGAAGCGGCCGTTGACCAGGTCGAGGCGGTTGCCGGAGGTGAGCAGGCGGCGCAGGGTGCCGTCCATGCGGCGCAGCGCCTTGCCCTCCAGGCCGTGGGCGCGGGTGACCGGGATGAGCCGGGTCATCTCCGTGACCCGGGTGGAGAGGGTCTCGACCTCGTGCCGGAAGTGCTCGTTGTGGGTGCGCAGCCGGGCCCTCAGGCGCGCCACGACGAGCGCGGCGGCGGGCACGACGACGAGGAAGACGGGCACGAACTCCGGTGTCCGTACGCCGATGATGACCAGTCCGCCGACCAGGACCGTGATCGCGCCGAGGCCGGTCTCGGCGGTCTGCTGGACCATCTGCTCGACGGTCTCGACGTCCCGGACCACCTTGGCCTGGAGCACACCGGCGCTGACGCGGGAGTGGTAGCCGATGGACAGCTGCTGCATGCGGGTGCACAGCGCGGAGCGCAGGGCGGTGCCCATGCGGCGGACGCTGCCGTACAGGAGGCGGACGTAGAGGACGTGCAGCGGGTAGTTGATGAGCAGGATGAAGAGGATGACGCCGGTGCTCGTCCAGAGCCGGGAGACCGGCTGGTGCTGGACGACGGTGTCGATGATGGACGCGGTGATCAGGGGCAGCAGCCAGATCGGGCTGTGCTTGACGGTGAACACCACGACGGCCGCGGCCAGTCGGCGGCGGTCGGCGCGGAACAGGAAGGCGAGGGTGCGGACCGGGTGTTCGTCCCGGTAGCGGTGGTCGAGCGGTCTCGCCGGCGACAGTGCCATCGTCGGTGGTCCTCCAGGTTTCCGGATCGAGGGCAAGCGCTCTCTGCCCTCCCGCGACCAGGAGTACACCCGTCGACGCGGCCGGATCTCACTCGTCCAGAGTGCGGGCGAGCTCCGAGGTGGCGCGGGCGATCTCGGTGTCGTCCTCGTCCATCAGCCGCCGTAGGACACCGCTGCGGGCGCGGACCGCCTGGCGGGCCTGGCGCTCCCACACCACGGGGTTCTCACGGTGGTTGAGGAGCTTGGGGTAGACGGCCGCCGTGCTCTCCCACTGGCGGGCGCCGGCGATACTCCGCAGCAGCTGGATGATCTGCGCCCGGCAGGAGACCTGGGGCAGTTGGGCCAGCTCCCACAGGAAGGGGACGGTCGCGGCGGTGGCCTGTTCGACGACGAAGCCGTACTGGCAGATCCGCTTGCGCAGGTCGCCGAGGGCGGCGCTGGCGGTGTCCGGGTCCCCCCAGGCGACGCTGTTCAGGAGCAGCGGGATGGCCGCCGCGCAGCCGGTGGAGTCCTGGATCTCACCCCAGGGGATCCGGCCCAGCGACACGAGGGGCGTGGTGCGTGCCACTCCGGTCGTCGGTACGGGGCGACTGGTGCGCTCGTTGCTCGGCTGGTCCGGAGCGGTGCGCATGACGTGAGACCTTTCCGCAGCGGTCATTCAGGGAGGAGGAGGGGCGGCCGACAGCTTGGCCCAGACCGTCTTGCCGGCCGGTGGCCGCAGGGTCCAGCCCCACTCCTCGGCCAGGGCGTCGACGATGAACAGCCCCCGGCCGTTCTCCGGCAGGGCCGTGAGGTCGGCGGGCTTGCAGCGGGGCGGTTCGTCGCCACAGTCGGAGACCGTGAGCAGCAGATGGGCCGGGTCCAGGATCAGCCCGAGCCACACCTCGGCCTCGCCGCCCGCCGCGGGCCGGGGCACCGCGTGGGCCACGGCGTTGGCCGCCAGTTCCGTGATCACCAGGGCCGCGTCGTCGCTGCGGTGGTCCAGGGACCAGCTGCGCAGGGTGTCACGGGTGAAGGTGCGGGCTCGGGCGAACCCCTCGGCGTCACAGCCGACGAGCAATGCGGCGGAGTCGGGCACGGCGGCCCAGCGCTCCTGGACGTCGGCCCGGAGCGGACGCCGCGGGGGCGTGCCGGTCAGGTCCGCGCCGCTCGCTCCCGCGGCAGCCGGGTTCGGCGGCCGGAGCGCGTGGTCCGCAGGTGATGACACGGCATCTCCTTGATGCGACGTCAAGGCAGGGCGCAACCGCGGGGGTTGACGCCGGAGCTATTATCCACGCAGAAAGCGCCCGCGTGCAATTGCACGAGAAATTGCGCGACCGACGGGTGGGGCGGCAGGGGCTGTGGATGCGCGCCCCGCCGCACCGGGACGGCCGGATACGACTCCCGGCGAAGAACGTGAAAGGCAAGGAGACTGCGGTGCCAGTGCAGAACGGAGTACGGGCGAGTTCTCTTGACGCCCGCTGGGTCAAGAGCCGCCACAGCAACGCCGAGGGCAACTGCGTCGAAGTGGCCACACTGGTCGGCGGGGGTATAGCGGTACGCAACTCCCGTGATCCCGACGGCCCCGCGCTGGTCTACACACCGGCCGAGGTCGCGGCGTTCGTCGCCGGGGCGAAGGAGGGCGAGTTCGACCACCTCCTGTGAGGTGCGGACGACGGGTGGAGATTCGGACGTCGGGTGCGAGTGTGGGCCCAACTCCCCTTCTGCCGCGGGCTTGTCCGCGGAGATGCGCTGCGGGCTCACGGAGTGCGATAGTGTGAGTCGTCTCTGTGTCGGTTACTGGGAGCCCGGATGTCTGCCTCGTCGCACCGCATCTCGCGCCTCGAGCCGTATCTGGACCGGGCGGAACCGGCCCCCACGCTCCTGAAGATGCTCGTCGGCGTCCAGTTGGCGGGTTTCCGCGAGGACGCGGGGCTCGCCCAGGACCAGGCGGCGCGGGCGCTGGGGTTCAGCCCGGCGAAACTGTCGCGCATCGAGTCGGGCAAGGGCCGCAGGCCTCCCACCGAGACCGATGTGCGCGCCCTCCTCGACCTGTACGGCACCGAGGAGTACGAGGCCTCGGTGCTGGTCAAGCTGTTGCGGCGGGCCGGTGAGCCGGGCTGGTGGCAGCGGTACGACAAGCGGCTGATGCCGGAGTGGTTCGACCGGCTGGTCGGGCTGCAGGAGGCGGCCGCCGCGATCCGTACCTTCGAGATCCAGTACGTCCCGGGGCTGCTCCAGACTCCCGCCTACACCCGTGCGGTGGTGGAGCGGGGGCTGCCGACGGCGGCCGCGACCGAGGTGGCGCGCCGGGTCGAACTGCGCACGCGGCGCGCGGAGTTGCTGCTGCGCGCGGACGCCCCGCAGCTGTGGGCGGTCGTCGACGAGTCCGTCCTGCTGCGCGTACTGGGCAGCAGGGAGGTCATGCGCGAGCAGCTCGCCCACCTGATCGCGATGGCCCAGCGCCCCAACGTGACCGTGCAGGTCGTCCCGTTGGACGTCACCAACGCCTCCGCCCCGGCCATCCCGATCACGTATCTCCGCTTTGGCGGCCTCGACCTGCCGGACGTCGTCTACCTGGAGCACATCAAGAGCGCCAACTTCCTGGAGGACCGCGACGAGACGGAGGAGTACCGCCTCGCCCTGGACCGCCTGGCGGACGACGCGCTCGAACCGCGCGACTCCCTGCGGCTGTTGAAGCAGACCATGGAGCAGCGCTACGGCGCGTGAGACGAGGACGCCCTCGGCGGGATCTCCGTGATCCGGTCGAGGGCGTCGGCGTTTACGGGCGCCTACGGAAGGCGGGCGACGCCGCCGAACTCGATCCACTCGTGGGTGAGTTGGCGGGGGGCGACCTCGGAGTCGGGGCGCCAGGTGGAGACTTCGACCAGGCCGGGGTCGAGGATCTCCAGGCCGTCGAACCAGGCGGCGACGTCCTTGGGCTCGCGGACGCGGCCCCAGTGGCCCTGGGTCGCCTGGTCCATGAAGTTGGTGACGAAGTCGCGGACCTCGGGGTCCTCGCTGACGAGCTGGCACATCACGAGGAAGCTGCCGGGCGCGAGCTTCTCCCGGACCCGCTCCACGAGGGCCGGCGGGCCGTCCGTCTCGCTGTCGGGGATGCAGTGCATGACCGAGTTGAACAGGACGGCGACCGGCTGCGAGAAGTCGATCAGCCGCCGGGTGTCCTCGTGCCCGAAGATCGCCTCGGTCTCCCGCATGTCCGCGTGGATCACGGTCGTCCGCTCGTCCTGTTCGAGCAGCGCCCGGCCGTGGACCAGCACCATCGGGTCGTTGTCGACGTAGACGACGTGCGAGGTGGGGTCGATGCGCTGGGCGACCTGGTGGACGTTGTCCTGGGTGGGCAGGCCGGATCCGTGGTCCAGGAACTGCCGGATGCCGTGCTCGGCCGCCAGCGTCCTGACGACCCGCTGGAGGAAGCGGCGGTTGTTCACCGCGAGGCGGCGGGTACTGGGGACGACCTTGTCGAGTTCCTCGCACGCGGCCCGGTCCGCCGCGTAGTTGTCCTTGCCGCCCAGATAGTGGTCGTACATCCGCGCGGCCGTGGGCACGGACGCGTCGATCTGCGTGGACAGCTTCTTACCGGTGCTCATCTTTCCCCCAGCTAATGCCGCCAACTGACCTGGCAGGACAGGGAGTCCATCCTAGAGACCGGACGATCGCCGGTGCCAGTCCACATCTGGATCAGGCGGCGTCCAGTTCCGCGATCTCCTGCTCGCTCAGCCGGAGTTCCGCGGCGGCGACCGAGTCGCGGATGGTCTCCGGGCGGCTCGCGCCGGGGATCGGGACGACGACCGGGGACTTGGCGAGCATCCAGGCCAGGCACACCCGCTGCGGGCTCACCCCGTGCGCCTCGGCGATACGGGCGAACGCGCCGTGCGCCGAGCCCAGTTCGCCCGCGCGGGAGATACCGCCGAGCGGACTCCAGGGCAGGAACGCGACACCGAGTTCGTCGCACAGGCGCAGTTCCGGCTCGCTGGAGCGGAAGGCCGGCGAGAACTGGTTCTGCACGGAGACCAGCCGGCCGCCGAGGATCTCGTTCGCCGCCCTGATCTGCTCGGGGTTGGCGTTGGAGATGCCCGCCATGCGGATCTTGCCCTCGTCGAGGAGGTCCCGCACGGCACCGACGGACTCCTCGTAGGGGACCCGCGGGTCGGGCCGGTGGAACTGGTAGAGGCCGATGGCCTCCACGCCCAGGCGGCCGAGGGAGGCCTCGCATGCCTCCTTGAGGTGACGGGGGCTGCCGTCCAGCGTCCAACTGCCGTCGCCGGGACGCAGATGGCCGCCCTTCGTCGCGACCAGGACGTCCGCGCCCCGGTCGTGGGAGGAGAGCGCCTTGGCGATCAGGGTCTCGTTGTGGCCGACCTCGTCGGCGTCCCGGTGGTAGGCGTCGGCGGTGTCGACGAGGGTGACACCGGCGTCGAGCGCGGCGTGGAGGGTGGCGATCGACCGTGCCTCGTCCGGCCGTCCCTCGATCGACATGGGCATCGCGCCCAGTCCGATCGGGCTGACGTCGACGTCACCGATGCGGCGGGTGTGCATGGGTGGTGGACCTCTTTCGGCTGTCTCGTTCGGCTGTCACGCGGAACCGGGTGGCACGGCGCCGCCGCACGGGGGTGGACGGCGGCACCGGCTCGTCCCAGCCTGGCCGTCCGCACGGCCGAAGGTCCAATAGAAGAATGAGAACGGATTCAGTGACGCGGGCACTGAATCACGGCCGTGGGACCGCGGTTGCGCCGTGGCCAGCTCCTTGTGACACCCTCGGCTCGACCGGGCCGTGATCAGCGGCCGGTCGTCCTGAGCTTCAGCCAGAGAGGCGGCGGTATGCGTATCGGACTGCTCGGCACCGGCCCCTGGGCCCGCATCGCCCATGCTCCCGCCCTGAGCGGGCACCCGGATCTGGACTTCGTCGGGGTGTGGGGTCGTCGCCCGGAGGCCGCCAAGGAGCTGGCCGACGAGCACGGCACGCGCGCGTACGACGACGTCGACGCCCTCATCGCGGACGTGGACGCCGTCGCGGTCGCCCTGCCACCGGGCGTTCAGGCCGAGCTCGCCGCGCGGGCGGCACGGGCGGGGCGCCATCTGCTGCTGGACAAGCCGCTCGCCACGACGGTCGAGCAGGGCCGTGCGGTGGTCGATGCCACGCGGGAAACCGGGGTCGCATCGGTGGTGTTCTTCACGACGCGCTTCTTCACGGAGACGCAGGCGTGGATCGGCGAACAGGCCGACGCGGGCGGCTGGTTCACGGCGCGGGCCGAGTGGCTGGGGTCGGTGTTCAGCGGCGCCGACAGCCCGTTCGCCGACTCTCCCTGGCGGCGTGAGAAGGGCGCCCTGTGGGACGTGGGCCCGCACGCCCTGTCGGTACTGCTGCCGGTGCTCGGCGACGTCGAGAAGGTCGCGGCGGCCGCGCACGGCCCCGGGGACACCGCCCACCTGGTGCTCCGGCACGCGGGCGGCGCGTCCAGCACCCTGACGCTGAGCCTCACCGCGCCGGAGGAGGCCGCGGGGGCGGGCGTCGAACTGCGGGGCGCGCACGGGGTGACCTCACTCCCGGAGTCCCCCGAGGACCTCGACACGGCGGTGCGGCACGCCCTCGACGCGCTGCTCGCCGCCGCGGACACCGGCCGGGCCCACCCCTGCGACGCGGCGTTCGCCCTGCGGGTCACGGAGATCCTGGTGACGGCGGAGGGACTACTGGGCGCCTGAGCCTCTACTGCGCCCTCACTGCTCCTACCCGTGGCCCTGGCAGCCGTCGAGATACGCGTCCAGCGCCGCTGCCCCCGTGAGCAGGGCACGGCCACGGGCCGCGAGACGGCTGTGCCAGTCGCGCAGCGCCGACTCCAGGGGCGCCACGCCCCGGCCGAGCGGACCTGGTCGACCAGCGGCGCGATCTACAGCCACAACTTCATCTACCAGATGCGCT